>NZ_SUEG01000155.1 GCF_005063415.1 Mesorhizobium sp. | reverse complement strand
TACCAGCACGGGCCGATGCGACCGACCACACCAGGTCGCTCGCGGAAAAGGCGCTCATCAGGTTCTCCGCAAAATCGGCCACGGCGGTGAGCACGTCCGGTCGGGCGAGGTCGAGGGCGCTCCCAAAATCCGTAAGGTCCCGCAGGTCCACGGCCTCGACCGTCACCGCGCCGTCAACCAGCCGCGCAAAACGACGCTGTCCGCGTGGGTCGGTGCTGTCGCCGATGATCAGAACCTTGGTGTCGCCTGGCGCATCAACCGCGGCAGCTGCATGCCGCAGCGCATCGTCCTGCCGGCCATCAAGGTGAATCCACTGGACGCCAGTAGGGGCAGCCCGAAGGTCGATCGGTGTTCGTCTCGCAAGGTCGCCCCGAATCGACAGCAACCAATTGCCGAGATCGTGCGCCCCTGCGTTGTTCCACCTCCAGGGGATCGTGAGCTCTCCTACCACCGGAAAAAACGCGACGACCTGTGTCTGCCAATCTGCCAATGGGTCGCCGCCGAAACCGAAGATAGACTGGAACGGGTCTCCGACGATTGCCGTGGGCAAGCTCTGGGCGAGCCAAGTTACGAGCGAGTGCTGGCGGATCGAGCAGTCCTGGTACTCGTCGACAAACAGCCGTTCATAGCTGGCGGCGAGAATGTCGTGGACATGCCCAGCCGCGACAAGCCGCGCCGCCGCGTCGCGGATGGCTTCGTAATTCGGCCGGGCGCCGTTCACGATCCGGGGATCGTGCCCCGCCCTTTGAGGGAATGTGGAGATCAGCCGGATCGCAAAGCCATCCAGTGTCGTGGCGCGGTAAGCGGCCGGCTGCACGCCGGCCTTTTCCAGGCGACCGCGGAGCGCGGCAACGCCGGCGTTGGTATGGGTCAACACCAGGAAGGGTTTTGTCCCGTCATGCCGCGCGAGCGCATCCGTTATGAGCTGGGTCTTGCCGCAGCCAGCCGGTGCGATCACCAGCCCACGCCCTATTGTGCGCAGATCGATTTCAGCGGCCGCCATCTTCAACCCATTCCAACACACCGTCCAATGTGCCGGTGAGGCTGGTGTTGGCATCCCCGTAAGCCGGGCCGACTATGTTTCGGCCCGCAGTTTCCATGGTGGTGATTGTCTTCAGCCAACCGAAGCGCGCCGCCGCGTTGCCGAGAAGCGTACGACTAGCGGGGCTGAGGCTATCAATCAGGGCCTCGGCTTCCAGATCATGGAGCGTCTTCGCCCCATTCGAAATGGTCTTTATATGCGCCTCGATGAGCACGCGTTCCTTGGCCTCGATGGCAAGATCCAGTAGTTTGTCCGCCGGGCCGTCCGGGAGTGCCGCGAAGAGCTCCTGCTCGAGCGCCCGTCCGCCGCCCCAGGCGAAGACCTTGCCACCGCCCGCGATGAAGATCGCTTCTGCCGGCGCCGGAGCTGGCTTGTCACTGTCGCGCAGGATAGCCACCCGGTAGCCGAGAGATTGTAGGGCATTTGCCCGGCCGAAGGTTTCATCGCCATTGCCATTGACGAGAGTGGCCCCGCAGGCTGCCAGCGAGATTTCGCCCGTAGCGGTAAAATGCTGATCCAGACCGCGCATGAGGCCGATCTCGCTCCCGCCCTCGCACACCACGATCGATGTGGCGAGTAAGGCGTGGGCATGTGCACGGATCGTGCCCTGCACATCCCCAGCATCGCTGGTGCGGGTGACGATATGGTGTCCCCCGTTCCTGCGAACGATATGCAGCTGATGCGCGCTCAGTTCAGTGACTGTTGTTGGAGAGTGGCTCGTCGCGAAAACCTGCAACGGCGGCACCTCTTCCTTGGCGCCTAGCGCTCCTAGCAATCGGATGATGCGGTGCGGCTCTAGACCGTATTCCAGCTCGTCGATCAGAAACGTCGTTGCCTTTTCCGCAGCCTTGCGCTGCAGAGCCGCGATCAGCAGCCGCGACGAACCCAGGCCAAGTGACCGCAGCGGCACCCCATCTTCATCGTGCAGCGAGATAGTGCCGCCGGTGAAACTAACCGAGCCTGCGTCGAGCAAGGCCTGGACAGCCGCGCCGACGGGCACGCCCATCTCGCCAGCGGCGGCTGTGACGAGCTTAAGCGATCCCTCCAGTTCTTTAAGTTCGTTCTGGTCGAAGGCGTTGCGCATCTCGCGGGCGGCTCTCGTCAGTTCTTTCGAAGCGTCCGCCTTGCCATCGGTGAGCTTGCTCAGCACCGAGCCACGACGCCACGTCAGGTGGGTGTCCCCGGTGACGCCAAGTCTGGCGGGCGCGACACGGGTGCGATCGGCCCAATTGAGGTTACGCGTGCGCCCTGCCGCCACGGCGCGGGGCGAGACGAGCGTCCATTCCGGTTCGAGGTCGTCTTGGACGGTGAGTTGCAGGGTGAGCGCAACCTCGAGTCCGGCGCCCGGTTCCGGCTCCACGGCACCGGTTGCCGCATTGAAGCCAACCAGGAAATCACCATAGGTGTCGATGTTTTTGAGCGGGTCATTGAGGGCGCCAATGGTTACGGCAATGCGGATGGGTCGACCGAAATCTAGGCCATGGAAATCCGCATCGGTAAAGGAAAGCGACCGGCGTGCGCCAAGGCAAAGGTCTATGGCATCGAGGATCGTCGACTTGCCACTGTCGCCGGGTCCGATTAGGCAGTTCACCCCCGGGGTTGGCAGCCAGCGCAAGGCCTTCACGGCCCGAAAATTCTCAATCTCAACCAGACGGATCAGCGCCATTCTACCTTGTCCCTCACCAGATTATCGCCACCGGACGCGTCCCACCGGAAGGGATCGAAGCCGCACTCGCTACCAGCTAAGTCAACGTCCAGCGTCCCTCGGGTGAGAACCGCCTTCAGTCGACGCATTCAAATATCGTTCAAGCTCTTCGATGCTCGCCATGACCTTGGCAAACGAGGGCGGGATGCCGAAAATCATCGCGGACATTCGCTCGTAGTCGGCTGCGAGCTTGGAGCGCATATCTTCGGTTGGGACCAGCCGATAGCTGCCGGGGGTCGCTCGGTCGTACCGGTGGTCCGGAGCACGAAACATCAGCTCCTTGTGTTGGCGGCATGCCTCGGCGAGATCGCGCATCGACGCCGTGGCCTCGCCATAGTCCCGGTGCGTCCAGATCTGGTGCACATCGTAGTAGTGGCGCGAGTATCGGTTCAGATCCGGAACCGGGCGGTCAGGGTTCGCGTCTGTGCGGCGCTTTTCGGTCATTTCGGTCATCGCGTGAAGGATCAGGACCTTCTCCCAAAAAGTCCGTTCCGGCTTCACCGTGGTCACGCCTCGGACGGCGAGATCGATGCCCGGCAGCTCAGAGGCGACATAGGGGATGATCTCACGCGGTTCGGCCGGAACGGGATCGGGTCGTGCCCCACCCTCGATGCGCACTGATGCCTGGACGTAGTCGTCGCCGGCGTTGAAAACGCTCGTGTAGGAGATCACCAGAATGTCGAGTGCGTCCTTATTCCTGTATGGATCAAAGCCGAAATCGACTGAGAAGTGTCCGCTCTGCTCGGTTGCTTTCTCGACCTCAGCGATCTCCTTGCTCAACAGGTCGCGCAGCGGACCGGAAATATACTCCCGGGCGGCCTCGTCGACGCGCTCAACCAGAGTTTTCTGCCGCTGGTTCACTGACGGGAGGGCGGCGATCTCGGCCTCCAGCGGCACCTTTAGGTCCGATTTATAGAGGCCGATATCGATGTCCTCGGAAAAGCGCTGGATCAGCCCATAGGCCTTGCTGAGGCTGGTTCCACCCTTGAAGTAAAGCCCGACAGGATCATCGAGACGCCGGTTGAACAGGAAATCGAGGACCCAACAGACATAGAGATCCTTTTCGATGTTCTCCGCACGTGTCTGCAGATCGGCGGTAACGGTCGAAAACAGCGCGCGCCGCTCATCGATCGTGGAGCGAAGGATTTCAATGAATGCCTGCTGCATTTTATCCTTTCGCACGCGCCCGCTTGGGCTCGCCCATAGCGCCGCCCGATGCAGCAAGCTCGCGTGTTATCGCCTCTACATGGGGATACATCCAAGCCGCGACAGCGTTGATGTTGTCGCGCAGATCCTGTTCGATCTGGTGCCGGTTCGGATCCTTTGCCAGGTGGCGCACGATACCATTCACTGCGATCTCAAGGCTGGAATTCTCATCACGAAACCAAGCCAGCGCCTGGATCACACGCATGGCGGGTCGTCCGGCCCAAAAAGCGGTCTTGGCGGCGATACGCTTGAAATCGAGGATGTAGATGACCGGCTTCGAGGACAGGGGATCGCCGGCGTTGGCCTGGATTTCAATCGTTCGAGGATAGGTATCGGCATAGATCGTTGATCGTGCCGGGACGGCCGTTGTCAGGCCGAGATCATTCGCGGCCGTCATTCCGTCGACCAATACGCGCAGTTTATCGCGTCTCGCAATTGCGTCGATGAACGACGATCGCGGGGGAAAGACCATTTTCCCCGTTAGCTTGCTGATTCCCGGCTTGTCATAGAGACCACGATACGGGCGACGGATATCACCGTGGTTGGCCAATCGCTGCAACGCCTTTTCGATAGCGTATGGCGTCGCGATGTCGAGGAAGTCGGCGCGCGACCAGACGCCGGCCGGCGCCGCCTGTACGATCCGAGCTTGAATCCGGTCCTGGGTGTCAGATGTTGGATCCGGCATGACACGCGCTCCTTCTGACCGAAGAATATATATAAAAATTGGTCAGTAGCAAGCTGACCAGAATTTCTATCCAAAGATTGGTCAGTTATGTATTTTCAAAACGACCGGTCCGCTAGCCCGTCGAGACTGGTTTGGAGTTCACGGATCGAGAGCGGCGTCCACCCATTACCAAGATCGCGGCCGGTCGGGCCCGAGACGAAAGCCCGATCGGAACACCACTCGCTCTCTGGTTCGACACGAAATTGGCTGCGACGGTCCGGGGAATAAATCATGTCGGGAAATCCGTTCCTAGCGCGAAAAATCCAACATAAAACGCTAGGATGATACGTTGATCCGCATTGAAGTTGACCGGTGCGAGCGATCGGCGCACAACCCTAGAAGGGGATCGCTTGCGTCTTCAGAAACTGCTCCAATTTTCCTAACGCCCTGAGCGCAACGCGGTAGGTCTTTTCGTCTCTGCAATAGATCACTGGCGGAAGGTTGTCGGTATCTTCGTTGCGGTCGCGCAGAAATGAATGGGCCGCGCTTCGGAGGTGTGTCTGCGCATCACGTGTCAGCCCGTCACGATGACGCTGTATCTCCGCGGCGCGTTCAGCCTCGGTATGCCTTTGCCTCTCGATTTGATTGAGGATCTCTTTCACCATTGCCAGGCCATGCACTCTGCGCGCACCCGCTTCGAGCGGCGTTCTACCTTCCAGGCGTTCGTTCGGCGTTTTCAGCCATTCATCCAATTCGGAACTACCAAACAATTTCGCCGCCTCGGCTCCTATTTGGTTGCAGCGGTCACGTCTGGCATCCTCGGCAGATTTGGCGGCAGCAGCCTTCCGTTCAGCCTCCTTGATTGCGATCGCATCGAGATGCCGTACGATTTCTTGCGAGATTGGCAGGTGAAGCAGATCATCAACATCCACTCTGCTTCCGCTGAATAAGGTCTGGATCAGACCGAGTTTCGCCGAGATATCAGCCTGAGCACCTTCGTCGTTCAGGAGATCAGAGTAACTTGGCCCTGCATCGCTTGGGGTGGCCAGCCATCCTTTCACGGTCAAATCGTTCCGCTCATCGTCGGGAACCTGACTGATTATCCATGTTGCAACTTTCACCGCATGGTCGAACGCGGCGCGCCGACCGGCATCTGCAAGCACCCACTCGGTCCATCGTTCGACCAACCCCGCATCCAAAACAAAGCCATGTGATCGTTGTACCGCGACACCAGCGTCAACGAGATATCGCAGGTAGGCGTCAACGGCGCGCCATGGGGCAGCGAACTGACCGAACTCTTTGATACCGGCGGCCTCGAGTTCGCTGCTGACAGGTCGGAATGATGGCGCAATGAACCGACGCGTCTCGAGATAATTCGCTATGGGAACGGCCTTGACGAGTTGCTTTCCCATCTTCCGGCCCAACAACACTTCGGTAAAGACCGCAGCTTGCCAGACGGCCGGCGGTACCGAGAAACATCCGTAGCCCGCGACATCGACACCGACATGCTGCAGAAGATCAAGCTCACGTAGCGCAGCCATTCTCGGCACACTGTCGCGATTGCCAGAGAGTGACGCTATCGAGGTCAGGTAATCCTTGATCAGTCGCTGTACTTCAGACTGTAACTTTTTCTCGGCCGCAATCCGGCTGCTCCGCTCTTCCTCTCTCAGCGTCGTCACCGCGTCGTCTATGGTTTTGTTGAACAGCCATCTCCGAGGCGCCGTGCGCAACACAGCATCAGCGACGATTTCAGGAGGCGCATCACGCGGGATCCTGGAAAGATCGATCTCAATCGCAGCGATCCCGTGCTCTCGAATGCGACGGATTTTCTCCTCGTCGCACGGATGAGTAACGGCCATCTCGACAAACAATTCATGCCCTTTGACGGTCACGTAGAGATCAGGAACAATTCCGTCGGGGTCGTTGTATTCGATGCGTGCGGATTCGAGCTTGATGTCGGTCGCGCCGGGGAGCGCCCTTTCCACCGCACCGTGGATTGCGATCCGCTTCGGAACCACCAGGGTCAAGCTGTCCGCGACAATCTGTTTTGCGAGCTTGTGGAGTGCCGTTTCGGGGGCGCCACCGCAAGCAGGACCGTAGTGAGCAAAATGAGGGACGACCTTGTCGGCCTTCGTTCTAGCAACGAGTCGCCTATCGCAGCCCGGACAGATGCAACCGCATTTCAGACCACGCTCGACCTCTAAGATGTGAACCATCCTGCCGCCAGCCGTTAGCCCATAGACCAGTTCGGCACGGTCAGAACCGTAGGAGGTGTGATTAACGGGAGGCATCCTTGCTTATCCAGGGACAGGCTTGTTGCAAAGGCAACGCTACACTCAACCACAATAACCCGAACGTTTTTGTAATCTTCAGTTGCGCTTGACCGCCTGGGTCGCCCTCCCCCCAATAACCCCTATCACAAGTATTGGACGTTAGCTGGACTCGTGTCAGGCTGTAGATCGGGGGTACCATGATGAAACTCAGAAACCTGGCAAAATTTAAAACTGGGGGAACCCAGCGTAAGATGACGGTTGGAATACCGTTGCCCCGGACGCCGGAGGGAAGGCCGCGTGAGCGAACAGGGATCGCCTGAATATCCGGCACGCTATTTCACCCTGCTACCAGAGGATAAAGTCGCGCTAAGGAAGAAACAACTGCAAGGTTAGTCTGCCGCTTAGTGTTTTGAATCGACGCACGATAGGACTGCGTCTCATCAAGGTCATCACACTCAAACCAAGCAAGCAGGCGATAGCTCCTAGATGAGGTCAAAGTCGAATGAGACGGAGCGAGGAATGCGTCCGAAACGGGAAGTTCTGACCCGAAGTCGAGGTACGTCTGCCACGACGTGAACGGCAGCCTTGCGCCGCCATAGCAATCATTTAGGTGGATCCAGAGGCTCCCAAAAAGCAGCCATGCTTGCCAAGCATGAAAATCTCCACAACATCAGAGCTTCGTGTGAAACACAGATGACGCCTAAACACGGCAATGAATTGACTGTGGAGAGATTGAATGACCCCATTGGCGGCTCGGCTTTTCAGAATGGGCGATGAGCAGAGTCAGCGAGAATTGGCCGCCTCACAATTCCTCGAATGTTCGGCCCTGACATCAATGGCTCTGGAAATGCGCAGGGCTGATCCGCCAGGCAGCGGATTTAGCGCGAACGCGCGCCTTCCTGCCCCTCGAACTTTTATTGAAACTGCGATTAGGGAAAGGCGTATCGCGTTCGCTTGTCAAGAACGAGCAGGTGATGGCCGAGTAACGGTCAATGCCGTCGCTGAACAAAATGGGAGGATCGCTGTGGCATGGCAGGCCGCATTCCAACCTGGCACGGACCACGTAACATTCGGTGAGGAGACCCTTCCGTCCGATGAAAAGTTTGCGAGCATTTACGCTGGCCTCCTTTTGGTTGAGAAGTTCCTTTGCCTGATCAACCAGCCCGGCCTTATAGACCGGCGAATTCGAGATACCGACAAACGGGTACTGCGACTTGCGGCTGAACGCGGCGTCGGCACGCCAGGGACAAAATGGCATCAATGTCACATCAGGCCCGGATTTCATGGTGCAGCCAATTCCGATGCAAATGCTACGCATCGCGAACATCAGCTGCACTACGTTCGGAAGCACCTAAAACCATCTCTTGGCCCCGATCGGTGGATCGAGGGTCATTGGCGCGGAAATGCGGATCTTGGGACGTATCTTAAGAGCTACGTCGGCCACCCTCCAAGGCCCAATAGTGTGGGGAGTACTGGTGAGCCCGAAGATTAGATACGGGCATCAGGCAACTATTTGGGAAGCTCGTAAGCCCTTAGCCATTATTCGGTGCTGCCGCCATGATCATGCCTCTCAAAAGCAGACAACTGAGTTTGCGCTTCATTTCGGCCGCTCCACCGTCTCGTCGAAAAAGCTAGGAGCTGCCGCTCACCATAACGTATCAAGCTGACCACGGCGGTAGAATGGTAGCGCGAGAGGGCCGTTTGGCGGGCGGCTAATGTGCAGGTCCCTGCTGCGGGCGCTTATTAGGGCTCTCATGGGTCCATTCCGCGGATGGAAGCCCGCAACCTCTCATTCATGCGTTAGACGCTCCCACTCGGCGATCAGCGACCTGTAATTCTCACGGAAGACCGCCTCTTCATCACCTTGCAGCGGCGTCGTTTGCGGGGAGAAGAATGTGCGACGAAGAGCGTCGATAATACGCATGTCACCTGGACCAAGTTCCGTCAGGGCTTGTTGCATCACCCATAACCCCAACCTTCCGCCCTCTTCGGGGAGCGCCGGTTCTTCGCTGAAATAGGGGTACACGACGCGGGTATATTCTCCCCTGACGCGCGCGTGAAGCGCATCCCTTATGCGAATTGTGCCACCTAGGTCCTCAATTCGCAGGTTACCGTGCACGCTTTGGGGAACGATTTCGACTGGCTCGTTTGACCAACGCAATTTCGCACTGAGCAATTCAAGGACGCCGTCTTTCAGCAGCGGGTATAATCGCTTGAAGCTCCTGTTTGACTTTATGCGGTCATCAGTCAGTTGTGTTAGATCACCGTCTCCCGATATATGCCGTTTGACGTCTGACCAAAAAGGCAAATAGAAATCGCCGCCTCGGCTTCGAGTGCCTCCGGCTTCCTTTCTGCGGTCAAGCCGAATATCCTCCTTCAAAATTGTCCGCCGCAACGACAGCGGCGCATAGAACAATTGCAGCGCCTTCCGGAGAGGAATGTCCAGAACAGTCATAAATGCCCCCGCTGGTCATGGATTGGCGCACGAGAATCACTTTAATTCGTGTGGCGACACAAGGGGAAAAGCGATTTCTTCTTTTTTACCAGCGCAGCCCGCACAGAAATTTCTGAACCGGTTTTCGAGACTTGTGCTTTCTCTGCCCAATTTGACCCTTCACCTCAACGCCCCATCGCGGGGCGTTGAGCAGACCGTGGTCGAATCTCAAGAGCGGACATCCAAGCTATCGGGCGAGGCGGTACCATTGTGTCGCTTGGCACTTAAACGTAAGAATGCCGCAGGTTTGTGCGGGCGGTGGCACTTAATTCGAGAATCTCAGCGCGCCGATTCTCAAATAAAATGCAAAAAGAAGAACTACGCCACGTCTGCCGTTGGCGCGCTATGAAATTGAAATCGCTGAGAAGTCATCGGCCTTATCGGAGATAAGATGCCTTAATTGATCAATAAAATGCAGAAAAATATTCCGCCAGCTCATTCTCAATTTAACTGCCTGGAGTCGTGACGGAATCTCAAATTAAGTGCCGATTCTCAAATTAAGCGCACAGCTAACACGCTGAAATCATTGACACGGCTGTCTCATAATTAAGGGTTCTCCCTCAATTTGTGTGGCGCGGTGGCAGCATTCGTGCTCTCAGCAGTTCGGGGCCTGCCCTGCCATACATTGCGCGCTTGAGGGTCTTGAGGCGGTTGATCTGACCTTCGGCCTGTCCGTTGCTCCAGGGCAGCTCGATGGCGTTGTTGACGGCATCGATGTCTCTGCGCAAAACACGGGCGAATCGCATGATCGGAATGATGTCGGAGTCGATTGCATCGTCGATCCAGGGGTCCAGTGTTTCCGACCTCTTGCTCCGAAGGGTACCGTTGAAGCGCATTGCCAGGCGTCGCATCTCGGCGAATGCGCCAGATCCCTGCTTCAGGGCATCGACTTTCCTTGCTTGTCGAGGCGTCAGCAGGCCTCTTGGCTTTATGCACAGCGCCGCGGCAACAACTGGCGAAATCGCGTGGCCGGTATCCGGATCTCGAACGGGTCCCAAGCTGATCGCCATCGAAGGAACATCATCGGCGCGCACTCTTTCGGCCCGCCGCCAAGCTCCCAGCAGTCGCTCCAGATTGGAGAAGCTGCCGGTGTAGCCGCGCTGCTTGACATCATGAAAAAGATGCCATCCGCGGCGGTTCCCCTCATTCCAGCATTGGGCAAGGAACGTTTCAAAGCACCATGGTGATGTGGGGTTCAATGCTGCTCGCCGCCTATCTGGCGGAGCCTTGAACTTGAGCCACTTCGCTACGCTGCGACGCTCATAGCCGGTCCGTCGGGCGATCGCGCTGTAGGACAGACCCTCCTGGCGTAAGGCGTGGAGCATCTCGAATATCTCCTGGCGATACTGCCTATGCGCGAGACGGGCACTCCGGCGATGTGTCGCAGCGTCGACAATAGCGTCCTCGGACAGGATGGATCTTCCTGAAGCACGTCCACTAAGGCTCATCTGTTCCTCGATTGCCGTACGAAGATTCTGGACCAGATGAAAGCGGTCGGTCACCTGGTGAGCCTGCGGTGCGCCTTCACGGACGGCCTGCGCATACAGGCCGCAGCGGTCTCGGCTGTCGATGCCGGCTCAATACTCCCCAGAAGTGCCGTTTGAATCTTCCCCAGTTTAGCGCTGTCGCCGGTCTTCCGGAGCGCGCTCCGGGAGACCGGCGGCGCATGATCGTTGATGCTTCTCCTGATGGTCGGGAGAGGGATTTCGGTGATCAAGATCGGGGAGATGATGATGATACTGGATTTGCATCGGCAGGGCCTGTCGGTGTCGGCGATCGCCAGGGAGAGCGGGATCGACCGCAAGACGGTATGCAAATACATTGCGCGCGGGCTCGAGGCTCCGGCCTACGGACCACGCAAGCCGCGTCAGGCGGTAATCGATCCCTTCACGGCCTATCTTCGCGAACGTGTCACGCGATATCCTGGGCTCACCGGCAGCCGGCTTTTCCGCGAACTGAAGGACCTCGGCTATGGCGGCGGCTACACGGCCGTTACCGACTTCCTGCGCGACGTCCGTCCTGCCGCGGCGGAGCGTGGATACGAGGTTCGCTTCGAGACCCCGCCCGGCGAGCAGGCGCAGGTCGACTTCGCCCAGTTCAATGTCGTCTTTGCCGATGAGCCGACCACGCCGAGAATCGTCTGGCTATTCTCCATGGTGCTTGGCTTCAGTCGCCTTATCTGGGGACGCTTCGTCGTCCACCAGGATCTGCCGACTGTCTTGCGCTGCCATGCCGGGGCTTTCGAGGCGTTGGGCGGCGCTCCTCGCGAAGTGCTTTACGACCGTATGAAGACGGTTGTGATCGGCGAAGGCGATACCGGCGGCATCGTCTACAACCGTGCCCTCGTCGATCTTGCCCGCCACTATGGTTTCCATCCCAAGGCGTGTCGGCCTTACCGCGCCAAAACGAAAGGCAAGGTCGAGCGGCCGTTCCGCTACATTCGCGAGGACTTCTTCCTGGCCCGGTCCTTTCGCAATCTCGAAGACCTGAACGCCCAGTTGCGTCATTGGCTGGACACGGTCGCAAACCCGAGGGTTCACGCCACCACAAGGCGTGTCGTCAACGAAGCTTTCGCCGAGGAGCGGGCAGCGCTGCGGCCGCTGCCTTTGGCTCCGTTCCGATCGGTCCTAAAGCTCGAGCGACGTATCAGCCGGGAGGGCCTGGTCAGCGTCGGCGGCAATTTCTACAGCGTGCCCGACGCCACCAGGCGCCGTGTCGTCGAGGTACACACGCTGGCCGAAGAGTTGCGCATCTTCGAGGACGGCGCACTGATTGCCACCCATCCTATTCTCGA
>NZ_SUEG01000154.1:2150-12255 GCF_005063415.1 Mesorhizobium sp. | reverse complement strand
CTTCTGCTGTCCGCGCCATGAAGCGCTCGTGGTGATGGATGGTCTCGAACAGCTACCAGGCATCAGAAGAGTTGGCGAAGAGCCTCAAGGACGCTGGCTCGGACGGTGTGGTATATCCCAGCATCCGGCATCCAAACGGCGAGTGCGTTGGCCTTTTCTACCCAGATTGTGCTTCGGCACCCGTTCAGGGCCGGCATCTCGACTACCACTGGGATGGCGAGCGCGTCGATCTTGTGCGGGATTCAGGATCGGGGGAGGTCTTCCGTGTCGTGGAAGTTTCCTGAACGACGGGCTGCGGGTGACCTCGCAATCCGGCCTTCGGGAGGGCGCCGATCCATTTAGGCCGCCGAGGCGAGGGACTGCTCGTAAAGGCGGGTTACGACTGCTATCGTGCCGTTCTTCCGAAGCCGCTTGACCAACGCGTTTGGGCTGGTTCCGGTCAGGCAGCCTTCTGTGGTCGAAGTGCTGAAGCGGACATCGGCGCATCAGCATGATCGTCCTATAGGTGACCTTAGTCCTGCAAGGCAAAGGGTCGGCTTCGAGGGTCAGTTGCGGCATGGGCATTGACCGCTCGTGTAGCCGCTTGCATCTTCGTTCCCTCGTCGAGCCTGAGGCGCTACGGTTTGCGCTCGTCCAAACGTGACTGCAGGTCGGCGGCATCGGCCGATCCGCCCAGCGTGTCCGCGACCGTGGCACCTCGCGCACCCATCGGTTGCTGCGCACCTGTGGTGGTGTCCTTGACTGTCTGATGCTCCATCTCAGCATTCAGCTCCGCACCTACAATCAGGATAGTCACGGAAATCCAGGTCCACATCATCAAGCCGATGACCGCCCCCAGGGCTCCATAGGTCGCGTTGTAGTTGGCGAAGTTTTCAAGATAAAAGGAGAAACCTGCCGAGACCGCGATCCAAACCACAGCCGAGAGCAAGGCGCCCCATGTCGCCCATCGCCACTTTGCCTTTTCGCGGCTGGGGCCGTAGCGATAGATCAGCGTAATCCCGACTCCGACCATGATCAGCAAAACCGGCCATCGCAAGATCCGCACAAGGGTTTCGGTCCAGCCGCCGAGGTTCAGCAGCGCAAGCACTGCGGGTACGATCCCGACCGAGATGATAAAGCCGATGCCGATGAGGATGGCGCCAAGCGTGAACCCCAAGGCCAGGAGATTCAGTTGGATAAAGCCCCGCTTTTCAGTCTCCTCGTAAGCGATGTTCATTGCTTCGAACAGCGTCTTGATGCCGCTGTTGGCGCTCCACAGTGCGACGGCAAGACCGAAGATAAAGCCAAAGCTGAGCGCGCCAGTGTTCTGAGCGGCCAATGAGTTAAGTTGCGATCTGATAAGATCCAAACCGCCCGAAGGCAGTATGCCGCCAAGGAACGAAATGTGCTCGGTGATGGTCTGAGGATCGGCGACGAAGCCGTAGATGGACACGAAGGCGGCAAGCGCTGGAAACAGGGCAAGAAGCAGGTAGAACGTGGCTCCGGCCGCGATCAGCATGACACGGTCCTCGGTTACCTCAGCGAACACCCGCCACACCACATCCCTCCAACCGCGGCCGGAAATCTGCGATGGCCGTTCGGCATTGCGTCCGCGGCCCTCCTGTCCAGCCCGCCGCTCGAGTTGCACTTGGTTTTCGTCGGAATCCTCGGCTTTGTTCTTCGACATAACAGCAGTCCGTCGCATCTTCTTCGACGGCAACGTTTAGACGCGCCAAAGGATGCAGGTGCAGATCTACGTTCATAAAGAAGCGTTCGTAAGCTGCAGAAACATCACGGTCCCAGCGTTTATCCACACACCTTCAACGGCGTTTGGAGGCAAATCGTTGTTGGCCGTTGCGGCAACCAATGTCACCATCAATGCGACTGCTTGTAATGTCATTTCCCCAGCCCCTGCCTTGGTCGACGGGCGAAGCTGTATATGAATTCTGCCGGCATAATGCGCAATATGCCCCTCAGCCGGACGGCAGCCGGTGAAGCATCGCGAGACTGTGCGCTCACGCATTGCTGACAGGGCCAATCGTTCCGTACCGTGATTCAGAAGGATAGGCATGGCGTTTGCTCCCGTGGTGGTGGTCACCTCCTACGATTGGACAGGTTTTGCACCCGGTGCGCCTCCCCGTTGGTTATTTCCTCTGCTGTCTGACTGCGCTCAATACGCCGCCGGGCTGTACATCATGCTACTGAATCTCGACAACATAAGGCGTGAAGGATGATCCGGTTGGGGGCGCCGGTGGCGGTGGTTCGCCCTCCACCAAGTGCAACCATCGAAGTAGGTCAGCCTGCCTGCTTAACGCCTGAAAACGCGCCCGAGCCGCGATGAGCTGCATGGTCTCATCGGTCATGCCACTCTGGAAAAGCCGGACAAGGTCGGCTGCGAGCTTCTCAGCCGTAAGCCGGGCTCGACATGCCCTTCCTCGCATATCTGGATGAAAACGGATTTCAGGGCTTCCAAGTCGGTCGGGTAAAGGGCTGAGTCAATGTTCATGCGATCAATCATGTGGGCCTCCTCAGCTGGCGACAGGTGAACGGAATGACAGGTGATGATGGGCATCGCCGCGGCGCTGAAGGGTTTCCGCCCCGGGCAGCCGCCGGCGCTGAACTAGAGGGACGGTCGCGCCGCCGGGCTTTCTTTGCGCCCCGCTACAAAGACGAGAAACGCGACGTTCGTCGCGTCCCGGCAGGTGACTCAGGAGTACGCTGGCACGAGCCTCGTATCGCGTAATGGCAACGCCATAGTGAAACGCAGGCCGTCGGGATTGTAATGCAGTTCGATCTTTGCATTGCATTGGACTGTAACCACTCTTTCCAGCAATGTCGTTCCAAAGCCTCGTCGACTCGGGGGCTGTACAATGGGGCCGTCCTGCTCCTGCCAATCGAGATGCAGGACTTGCTCACCTGCGGAATCGGGTATCCACCATCGCACTTCAAGGCGGCCTTGCGGGCACGACAGGGCGCCGAATTTTGCTGAGTTGGAGGCAAGTTCATGAAACGCCATGCCGACGGGTATCGCAATGTCGGCGACGAGGGCCACATTCGGACCATGCAGTGATATTCGCGGCTCGCCATGGATCTCGTAGTGGCTCAGTTCCGCCTCAAGCAACTTCTGTAAAGAGGCCGTCTGCCAATAGTCGTCTGTAAGCATTGAGTGCGTGTCGGCAAGGGACACGATTCTTGCGGAGAAATCACGCACGAAGCTGTCGACGCTATCGCTGGACCGGGCCGTCGCTCCCATCACCGCTCGCACATTGGCCAGGGTGTTTTTGACCCGGTGATGAAGCTCGCGGATCAAGAGCTTTTGACGGTCTGCGACCTCCTGTTTCTGTTCAAGATGGGACTTGACCTCGAGCTGGCGTGCACGCGCACGCAACGCCGACCGCACCGAATTGGCCAGGCTTGAGGCCAGGAAAGGCCTTTCGAGAACGATGAGATGCCGATCTAGAAACGCAAGACGCTTGTCGAACTCCGCTCCCCGCATGACCAGAAGAACCACGGGAAAATCGGACCACGCAGGTTGGTCGCGCAGCCAGGCGGCGAATTGGCTCCGGTCGGAATGGATGAGCGCTTCTTCGGCAACGACAAGGCAGTGTGCGCTGTCGAGAAGCCGCAAAACCTCGTCCAGATTGGCACAGATGCGTGTGCCGATCCCGTGTTTTGCCAGAATCGAGTCGGCTATCTGAGCGTCTCGACCAACCGGGGCGAGCACAAGTACAACGGGTTCTTTCGGCGTCATGGCTTCTTGTCAGCGAGCAGATCGCTTTGTTTGCCCTCAAAAAAGGGCACGCCTGTAAGTATTCCCCTGAATTGGTCGAGCGGCTCGCCGACAGCTATGCCCTGGCTGCTGACCATGAATTCACGAATAGTGTCCTCATGAGGACCAACCCGCCTCTTCACCACCGAAATCGCTCGTCGAATGCGACCGCCACTTTCGAAAAACCTCAGCAACATCACTGCATCAGACAGATAGGTCATGTCGATTGGCGTCGCCGT
Source organism: Mesorhizobium sp. (assembly GCF_005063415.1). Lineage (GTDB taxonomy): Bacteria > Pseudomonadota > Alphaproteobacteria > Rhizobiales > Rhizobiaceae > Mesorhizobium. Next base: position 8,268 of record NZ_SUEG01000154.1, on the reverse strand, counting down.
CTGGCCGATCAGCCCGTGATTGGCGAGCAGCAGGATCGTGACGATGCCCTTCTGGTTGAGGTAGGTGAGAATTTCATGCATTTGCAGCACAAGGTGCTGCTCTTGGGACATCGAATTCAGATATCCCGTGAGGCTGTCGATCACTACGATCCGGGCATCAAACCGCTCGACTGCGATCTGGATCTTTGAGGACAATTCGCCGGGTGAAAGGTCCGCCGGGTCGATCTGTTCGAGCAGGAGCATTCCGTCTTGCAGGAAGGGCTTGAGATCCATACCGAGTCCAGCTGCACGTCCCAGGAAAATGCGATCAGTTTCATCGAAGAGCAGAACCAGGGCGCGCTCACCGCGCCCAAGCGCCGCATGACAGTAGGAGCAGGCTATGGTGGACTTCCCCACACCCGAAGGGCCGATCAAGAGCGTGCTTGTACCCCGATCGAGGCCGCCGCCGACCAGAGTGTCCACGGCATTTCCGCTTAAGGCCGGCGAGCCGTGCTCGGCTTCAGCGTGCTCGGCGGCGACCAGTCGCGGAAATACCGTGACCCCGCCCGGCCGGATGACGAAGTCGTGGTAACCGCCACGTATTTGCACCCCACGCATCTTTATCACCCGCAGGCGCCGCCGCTCGCCACCATAGATCGGAGTCAATTGCTCCATGCGGATAACGCCATGGCTGATCGAATGCAGGTTGAGGTCATCCTGCTCGGCCGTGAGGTCGTCGAGTAACAACACCGTCGCATGGTTGAGCAGAAAGAAGCTTTTCAGCGCCAGGACCTGCCTGCGGTAGCGTAGCGACCCCTGCGAGAGCAGCCGGATTTCGGAAAGAGAATCGAACACGACGCGTTGTGGCTTAATACGGTCGATCTCAGCCAAGGCCGCCTGCACGGTCTCCCCGAGTTCCAGGTCAGAAGAATGCACGAGCGTCTGCAACTGGGAGGGATCAAGGCTGAGTTCTGGAGGAACGAGTTCCAGAATTTCTATCCCTTGCAGAGTCCAGCCGTGCCTGGTTGCAACGGACATGAGTTCGCGCTTGCTTTCAGATAGCGTAATGTAGAGGCATTTTTCGCCTTGCGAGGCCCCCTTGATAAGGAACTGAAGCCCGAGCGTGGTCTTGCCCGAACCCGGCCTTCCCTCAACGAGGTGCGACCGAAATTTGGCATAACCCCCGCGCAAAACATAGTCGAGGCCTTCTACCCCGGTCGCTAATGGTGAGGCGTCATCTTCGTTCACGTTGCCCCTCATGTACGTTGGTGAACAGCGTAACGATTGTCAGTTTTGATGGTTCCAGAAGGCCGCAAGGCGCTGGACAAGAGCCTCCTCTACAAACTGCTCACGACGCCGTTCATGTCGGTGAGGCTGATTGGTGCTAAGGCCCCCCAGCGCCTAGTAGCTGCAAGGTGCCCCTTTGCTCGGAAGGAGGCCGATAGTTAAATTCGTACAGCAACGATGGCAGACCGGAGGCGTTCGTAGGCCATGTATTTTGGATTCCTAAAATCGGCAGCAGGTGATTTGGATGCACCGGTTTCTTTGCAAACCCGATCGCCTTCCAGCAGACGTGCTCTTCCCAGCTTCGGGGGTTGGATTGGAAAAAGGATGTCCATCGGCAATTGTTGTCTCGAGCGCTCGCAGTCGCCGGAGAGCACTTGAACATATAAGTGCAAACTTGCGATGACAACCAAAGTAGGTCCACAAGTCTTGTCTTCAGTTTTGTCGTCAGACGTGCTTATCCGCAAAATCCGAACAATCGCTGATATCAGCGACGATGACGCCGCGATCCTGCGGGGCATGTCGACTCAAGAAAAGGACGTCGCAGCCAATCAGGATATCATATCGGAAGGCGATAGCCCCGCAAACTCGTTTGTGGTTCTGGACGGCCTGATATGTTCGTCCAAGTATACTGGTCAGGGAAGGCGACAGATCACCAGCTTCTTTGTCGCAGGCGATATTCCCGATCTGCATGGCTTGCACCTTTCGGTGATGGACTGCAGCTTCTCGAGCCTGACGCCAAGCAGATTAGGCTTCATCCGGCATAGCGTCCTTCGCCCAATTTGCGAACAGCATCCGCGTATCGCGACGGCGTTCTGGCGATCGACCCTCATCGACGCCTCCATCTACCGGGAATGGGTCACCAATGTCGGGCGACGAGAAGCCTATGCCCGCACAGCCCACATCCTTTGCGAGCTTATCGTGCGTTTGCGGTCCGTCGGACGCATCGAGGACCACGTAGCGGATCTCCCCATCACGCAGGCCGCTCTTGGCGATGCTCTCGGCTTGTCGACAGTTCACGTGAACCGCACGCTTCAGGAACTGCGCGGCGACGGCCTGATTGCCACCTCAGGTACGAGGCTGCGTGCTCTCGATTGGCCCCGCCTGGTTCGAGCAGGAGACTTCGATCCGACCTACCTGCATCAAAGGAAGCCTGCCTAGCTTTTGCTGAGGATGCCGATCGCATGCGACGATATTTCTTTGACAGCGGCGATGCCGAGCATCTCGTCGAAGACGACATGGGCCTGGAATGCGAAGGGATCGCGGCAGCCCGCCAGGCAGCTGTCGACGGTCTGATAGACTTGGCACGGGAAGAACTGGGAGGTTCGGAGCAGCAACAGCTATTGGTGGATATTCGTGACGAGAGCGGGCGAAAGATCCTGAGACTCAGCTTGATTCTCAAAATCGAAAAGCTTGAACTCAGCGCTTCGGGATGAGTTTGGAATAGCCATTTTGCTGCTCGCCCCGTGGCAGTCAAGGTGGGCGATTGGTTCGTTCGGTGCGTCGGCGGTTCTCGCCCCGGTGCCATCACAGGCGCCATCATGTCGGCGGCAATTCATTCTGACTGTAGAACTGCACGTTACCTGAGGAGGGCCCGGGCGAGATCGTCGGCGCCACCGTCCCGGGTGGCTGGTCTTGATGGTGACCGCCGCAGCCTCCTCGCAAGACACATTCGCAAGACCGAACTAAACTCCGGCTTAACGAATGTGAATGCTTGAGCCCATGCCCCAGGGCAAGGTGGCGGGAGGTGCCTGTAGGTGCCCGCTGGATCAGGCCTAGTCGCAATCTCTCCGCGAAGCCTGTTTCTTGAGTTGTTCAACAGAGCCCAACCAAGGCTCTGAGGGAGGCCGATTTTGTCACACAGGGGCGATAACTTGGCTCAGCAGGCCACTGGTGAAGTTTCCATCGTCGAATTCATTCCCGCATTGCGCGCTTTCGCGCGCGCTTTTTGCCAGGCCCGGGAAGATGCCGACGATCTGGTGCAGGAAACGTTGACGAAAGGGCTGGCCAACATCGACAAGTTCGAGCCCGGAACGCGAATGAAGTCATGGCTATTCACGATCATGCGGAACACCTACTATACGCGCGTCAGGGCTGCCACGAGGGAAGCACCAGGTATCGTTGACTGCGCCTCGCTTGCACCGGTTTCGCAGCCTGCACAGGAATGGTCGATGCAAAGCAAGGAGGTCCACCGGGCCATTCAGCGGTTGCCAAAATCTCAGAGCGAAGTGCTGATGCTGGTGGGGGTTCTTGGTGTCAGCTACGAAGAGACTGCCGTTATATGCGGTTGCGCTGTTGGAACAGTCAAAAGCAGGCTCAGTCGCGCACGGGCAGGCGTGCTGGAGCGTCTGGGCGAAACGTCAGCACAGGAGCTGACAGAAAGACGCGATTACCTGCGCGATGGGCGATTGGCTACAACAATGGCCGGCAACGCCTGATTAGAGCGCCGGCCATGAGCCGTTGCGGTGACGGATATTCATTGGAACTAGTGATGCCAGCTACCGATGCGGGTCAAAGCACGACCCGCAATGGCCTAGTAGCGGTCGATAACGCCAGAAGTTCAGTTTTGCCGAATATGATCAAAGTCCACGGCGAGACCATGCTTGACCGCACGGTCGGCGACCATGTTCTCGAGCTCCCGGTCTGAGATTGATGCCATCCCAACGACCTGCCTTAGCGCTCTCAAGGCGAGCCCTGTCGATATGACTCTATAACGGCGGCTGCGTGTGCCGACATAGTGTTCCACGAGATCTTCAAGCTGTCGCAACTCGCACCTCCACACCTGCTCTTCCAAGCCACTAATGCTGAGGTTTGTCGCGTATGCATTCACATGCGTTAAAGGACCAAAAGAAACGCGCCTTCAAACCCACCGGAGTCAGGGCGCGCGAGTTGCTGGCGTGTCATATCTCACAGCGTCACGCGCTGAATGATCGTTCGCTAAGCTGTTGGCGCAGACCTCCGCTTCCACGGGCGGTCATTCCACTTACCGCAACCTCTGCGACCGGCCACTTTCTTTCTCACGGCCGTCTCTTCGATGCTGCGTTTTTTAGCGTTTGTCTCTCAGTCCGTTCGTCGTCTCCGCAAGGAGGCAGGATGGCACCTTCCCACGCACCCTGACGAAGTCTGTACGAGCATGCGATTTGTAGGAAGTGGTCGGGAACAGGAAAGATGGTTGACCGTTCCAGCTGGATGGAAGATCTTCCTAGGTCAAAGCCCGACACGATTTTGGTAGTTAATGGTGATGTGACCACTCGTTCGGCCATCGCGGACTACCTTCGACATTGTGGCTACCGAGTTATCGAGGCAAAAGACGCCCTTGCTGCGCAAGAGGCATTGGTGCATTCCGGCTTCTATGTAGACACCATTTTGTCCGACGTTGATTTGCCAGGCGGGACGAATGGTTTTCAGCTTGCCGCGTGGGTCCGGGAGAATAGAGGAGGCATCAAGGTGGTGCTGTCATCGGCCGAGCGAACGGCCAAAGCAGCCGGTGACCTCTGCGAGGATGGCCCTCGTATCGCCAAGCCGTATGATCTGGCAATTCTCCTGGCCCGCATCAGAAGATTGAAGGGCTGGTCTTGTGGAGATCTCGAAGAAAGTTCCTAAGCTTGTCAGCTTTCGACACCACGACAGCAACCCTTCAGGCAGACGATCCTCATCCGGAACTTCCGCAATGGAGCGCAGCCAAGATGCTCAAGCCGCTGCTGAAGCGGCGGACTGAAGTCAGCGGTCAACCGACCGTCGCTCGACCTGTTGGCCGCCGCAGAGCGGTGGCGAAAGGAACAACAAGAGACTGGTCCAGTTAGAGCCATGCATGCGTCGATACAAATGAAACAGGAGATGACAATGGCGACGAAGAAAGGCTCTCAGGGCAGCTCCAAGGGTTTGGAAGACCTTTTCTATGATGGTCTGAAAGACATCTACTACGCCGAACGCAAGATTCTGACGGCGCTCCGCAAAATGGCAAAAGGCGCGGAGTCCGAAGAGCTGAAGGCGGCGTTCGAAAAACATCGTGGCGAGACGGAAGGTCAAATCGAGCGCCTGCAGCAAGTTTTCGACGCGTTTGGCAAGAGAGCCCAAGGGAAGACGTGCCCGGCGATCGATGGCATCATCGAAGAAGGACAGGAGATTTTGGAGGAATTCGAGGAGGCTCCGGCATTGGACGCGGGTCTTGTAGCTGCAGCCCAGTCCGTCGAACATTATGAAATTGCGCGCTACGGGACTCTTGTCACATGGGCCGGGTTACTTGGTCTGAAAGACGCCGTCCCGCTACTCGAACAGACGCTCAAGGAAGAAAAAGCAACCGATGAGGCGCTCACCCTACTAGGAGAAACAGGCGTCAACGAACGGGCGATGCAACAGGCCGCATAGCTTCGGATCGAATCACGCGCCTCCGGGCAGACGGGATTGGAGCTTGGTTGTATTCGCAATCGGGCTCAGATGTACAACGCACTCCCCGAGACATCGCAGCCCCGACTGACTTCGACCAGGCGACCGGAACTGACAATGGGCGATTGCCGCGTACGATTGCTTGCGCCCACCCTGGGCGACGGGATGGTTGTATGAACGAGGATACCGCTCGTCGGCCCACGGCAGGCTCTTCCGGGTTCGACAGTTTTTTCATGGCTGGTTTCGAGTGTTCCTCCCACAGGCGCGCCGACGGAGCTCGTCTTGATCTGATCCGCGCGACCTCACACGACATCCATGCACAAGGCGACTATCGCCGTTGCGCCGAGCTTGGGCTTCGCACGATCCGCGACGGCTTGCGCTGGCACCTGATTGAAACAGCGCCCGGAGTCTTCGACTGGTCGAGTTGGACGTCGGCGATCGAAGCAGCCCAGGCGGCCGAGGTGCAGAT
>NZ_SUEG01000154.1:1254-2140 GCF_005063415.1 Mesorhizobium sp. | reverse complement strand
ATCTGGGATATCTTCCACTATGGCTCGCCAGACCACATCGACCAAGGTGGCCCGGGCTTTATCGACGCCTACGTCCGTTTCGCTGCGGAAGCTGTTCGGGTTCATCGCTCCGTTACTGGCGTGGCTCCCCTGGTGTGCCCGATCAACGAGATTTCGTTTTTCGCATGGGCGGTGGAGGTCGGCTATTTCCCCCGCGTCGGGCCGAACAAGCGTGGATGGTTCAAACGACACCTTGTCAAAGCTGCGGTCGCCGGCGTGAGGGCGATGCGGGAGGCCGAACCCGGATGCAGGTTCATCTGGGCTGAACCGCTGATCCATATTGCTCCTCGTGACCGTACTCGCCCCGAGCGGCGGCGCGCCGAAAATGCTCGCCAGGGGCAATTCGAGGCGTATGACATGCTGATCGGGCGCGTGGAGGCGGAGTTGGGCGGCAGCGAGGACGTTGTGGACGTCATCGGCCTCAACTTCTATCCGCACAACCAATGGTACTTGAATGGCCCAACGATACCGATGGGGCACCACGAATACCGTGCACTTTCGGAAATGCTGGTCGAGGTCGCCGAGCGATACAACAAGCCGATGTTCATCGCCGAGACCGGCGCCGAAGGATCCGGTCGGCCGGCCTGGCTTCACTACGTTTGCGACGAAGTGCGCGACGCGACCAGCCTCGGGGCACCTATCCAGGGTATATGCCTTTATCCCGTGACAGCCTACCCAGGTTGGGACAATTCGCGCCACGCCGAAGTCGGCTTGTTCTCCACTATCCATGCGGACGGCTCGCGCACTCTTCGCAAGCCACTTGCGGACGAGTTGGAGCGCCAGCGCCGATTGTTCGAGGTCTTTGAAAAAGAACCAGCAAGCGCGGCGTAGTCCCGCCGGTCGGAAC
>NZ_SUEG01000154.1:0-1244 GCF_005063415.1 Mesorhizobium sp. | reverse complement strand
GCCGCGCTTCAACTGTATGGACAGCACGGCACACCTGAATCTGTTCGCTGAGAAAGATCCTGGCTTGCTTGGCCGCGGGATGAGAGCCCGGGCGGTGACATTGGCGGCTTTCGCCGAGGATGACGGCTAGGCACGCCTCGATTGCTGCGAGCCGCGACTTGCATGCCGAGTTCGGCCAATCGGCCACGTCCGTGGCCGACACACCCAACGTTAGGGTCGCTCGAATGCCGCTCACCCCGACGTACTGTTCACTCGGCCGCCTCGCGTTGCACCGGCGGGGGCACAATCCCGGTTGCTGGCAGGCTCGTCTGAATGCGCGCGAACGTTGCCAATGCCTGACCGACGACCTGATCCATATTGTAATACCGATATGTCGCCAGGCGTCCAACGAACCAGACCTCCGGGCACGCCGCGGCCAAGGCTTCATAGCGCTTGTACAACGCCTCGTTTTCGGCCCGCGGCACCGGGTAATAAGGATCTCCGATGTCCGTGGGGTATTCGTAGGTGAGGCTGGTCTTCGGGCTCTGTTGACCGGTCAGATGCTTGTACTCGGTGATCCGTGTGTATTTTTCCGTCTGCGGATAGTTGACGACAGCGACCGGCTGAAACTGCTCGCAATCAAGCGTCATGTGCTCGAAGCGCAACGAGCGGTAGGGCAAGTGACCAAGCTTCCAGTCGAAATATTCGTCGATCGGTCCGGTGTAGATCATCCGCTGAAAGGGAATCTTGTCGCGAATTTCGCGGTAATCAGTCTGCAGCAAGATCTTGATCTTAGGGTTATCCAGCATGCGCTGGAACATGCGCGTATACCCGCCTGCCGGCATGTTCTGGAAGCTGTCCCCAAAATAGCGATCGTCACGATCGGTCCGGGTCGGGACTCGCGCCGTCACCGACTTGCTCAACTGGGAAGGGTCGACGCCCCATTGCTTCCTCGTGTAGCCGCGGAAGAATTTCTCGTAGAGCTCTCTCCCGACAGTGCTCACCACGACGTCTTCGGCGGTGCGAACTTCTTCCACCGTTTCGCGCCGCGAAGCGAAAAAATCCTGCAGCTGCTCGGATGTCAACTCAAGGCCGTAGAGGCGATTTATGGTGTCGAGATTGATCGGTATTGGCAGCAGCTTTCCGTCGACGAGCGACAGCACCCGATGTTCGTAAGGTCGCCATTCCGTGAATTGCGACAGGTAGTCGACAATCGATTGGGCGTTGGTGTGGAAGATGTGAGGCCCGTAACGGTGAATCAGGAT
>NZ_SUEG01000153.1:477-12255 GCF_005063415.1 Mesorhizobium sp. | reverse complement strand
CTGATGAACAATGCCGGCGTTGGCAACAACCCCGGCAAGCCGTGGGAGAACCGTGACGCCTGGAAGCGACTGCTGGACATCAATTTCTGGGGTGTCGTGCATGGCGTCGAGGCGTTCGCGCCGGGCATGTTGGCGGCGGGAAAACCGGGCCTGATCGTCAACACCGGCTCCAAGCAAGGCATCACCACGCCGCCCGGCAACCTCGCCTACAACGTCTCCAAGGCTGGCGTGAAGACCTATACCGAGGGCCTTGCACACGCGCTGCGCAACGAGCCCGGCGCCAGTGTCGCGGCGCATTTGCTCATTCCCGGGTTCACTTTTACCGGCCTAACCGAAGGTGCGACCGAAAAGCCGGCCGGCGCCTGGACGGGCGAGCAGGTCATCGACTTCATGCTGGCCTCGCTGCTGCGCGGCGATTTCTATATCCTGTGTCCCGATAACGAGGCGACCCGGTCCATGGACGAAAAGCGCATGGCCTGGGCAATTGGCGACATCATCGAGAACCGCCCCGCTCTGTCGCGCTGGCACCCGGACTACAAGGAAGCCTTTGCAGCATTCATGAAATGATCCCGCGACCATTCGCGCTGTTGGGAAGCCGAACAACAAGCTCGCTCACGCCGCCGTGTGCTTCTTCGCGTTGCGCTTCTTAGCCACCGCTTTGGCTGCGGCCATGTCGGCGATCTGTTCGTCGTGCCGCTTCGCCGCACGTTCACATTTCGCGCGGATTTCCTCGACTTCGGATTCGGTCAGGTGTTCGATGCCGATAAAGGTATTCTTGGCTTTGCTGACGCGGATCAACTCGTCGAGCTTGGCCTGGATCGCTGCACTGTCGCGATTCTGGGTGTTTTGGATGAGAAACACCATCAGGAAGGTGACGATCGTGGTGCCGGTATTGATGACGAGTTGCCAGGTGTCGGAAAAGCCGAAGGCCGGACCGCTTACCGCCCAGACCACAATGATCAGGAAACAGACGGCAAACGTCGGCGGCAGACCGGCAACATGGGCCACATAGTTGGCGATCCTGGTGAACAGCTTCTCGATCATGGCAGGGAGAAACAATCGGCAGCTGCCTCGAGTTCCCTGTGAGGTGGAATTCACGGTCAAACCGCGCGCGCGCCGCGCTCGCAACAATCAGGCGGCGTCGTTTTCCCAGCGGTCGAGGAAAGCCTCGATGGGCAAGGCCTGCATGTCGGGAACTGCTCTGGCCAGTTTCTCGACCGGCCAGTCCCACCAGGCGAGACGTTCGATCCGGGCTGCAGTTTCCGCGCTGAAGCGCTGCCGCACTGGCCTGGCCGGAACGCCGGCGACGATTGCATAGACCGGCACGTCGCGCGTCACCACCGCATTGGCACCGACGATCGCGCCATTGCCGATCACTATGCCAGGCATGATCACGGCGCCATGGCCGATCCAGACATCATGGCCGATGCTGACGGCTTTCGCCCGTCGCCGGTCCCGGAATACCTGATCGACACCCAGCCAGCGGAAGTACTCGTTAGGCCGATAGCTGATCTTGTGCTGCGTCAGCCGCTCGACCGGATGCTCCAGCGCATTGATGCGGCTGTTGGCGGCAATCGAGCAGAATTTGCCGATCGTCGTATAGATCGCCTCGGCGTGGCGCTCGAAGTAGGAGAAGTCGCCGACCACCACCTCGCGCAGGATGACCCGCTCGCCGATCGACGCGTAGCGTCCAAGCTTGCACGCCTTCAACTCCGCCGTCGGATGGATGCGCGGCTCGGAATCTTTCAGGACAAGGTGTTCGGGACGGTCCATGCGCGCGCTTTACGCCCGCGCGCATAGTCTCGCAAGCCGAGTGCTGCGCCGCGCATCTGTTGGACGCGCCACCTTCAGTCTCTATTTCGGCTTGCCGCTGGTCCACACCACGTTCTGGCCGTAGAGCGGCACGGTGGTGACCGACATTTTTGCCGAGCCATCCTGCACCTGGCGCGAATGCGACAGGTAGATCAGCGTCTCGTTGGCCTTGTCGTAGATGCGGTTCACCACCTGCTTTTTCCAGATCAGGCTGATGCCTTGCTTGAACACCTCTTCGCCGGCCTCGCTCATGTCGATGTCGCCAATGGTGATCGGCCCGGTCTGGCGGCAGGAAATCGAAGAATCGGACGGGTCCTCGAACCAGTTGCCTTTCTGCAGGCGGTCGATCATGCCGCGGTCGAAATAGGAGACGTGGCAGGTCACGCCCTCGACCTTCGGATCCTTGATCGCCTCGACGATGATGTCGTTGCCGAGCCAATCGACGCCGACCTTGCCGACTTCCTCGGCGGCGGCCGCGCCAGCACCAATGACAAGGCATGCGGCCAACGCGCCGCCAATCAGTTTTCGCAAAGAGGCCTCCTGCGGTTCGAATTTTGCCGACCTCAGGTGGGACAAACGGCAGCGCTTTGCAAGCAGATCGCCTCCCACAGCATTGCCAGTTGCGGCAACGCGACATCTTTGCGTCGGCGCGACCGAACCGCTAAGAGTGTTCGCCAAGCCAGGGCCTTCACGGCGCCAATCCGGCGCCCGATGGAAATAACGACGGACTTCACTGATGATGCGTTCAATTCTGGTCGGTATTCTCGTCCTGATGGCTGCCGGAATCGGCTGGCTCACCTTCGACTGGTACCGCGGACATTATGGCGGCGAGCCGTTCGGAGCGCCGTTCACGCTGGTCGACCAGAAGGGCGCGCCGGTCACCGAAGCTGCCTTTCGCGGCCACCCCAGCGTCGTCTTCTTCGGCTTCACCCATTGTCCGGAAGTCTGCCCGACCACGCTTTTCGAATTGGCCGGCTGGCTGAAGACGATGGGCGACGACGGCAAGAAGCTGCGTGCCTATTTCGTTACGGTCGACCCGGAGCGCGATACGCCCGAAATCATGAACACCTATGTCAGCAATTTCTCCGATCGCATCCTCGGCATATCAGGCGATCCCGACAAGGTCCACGCCATGGCCAAGTCCTTCGGCATCTACTGGAAGAAAGTCGACACGAACGACGGCGACTACACGATGGACCACACCGCTTCGGTGCTGCTGCTCAATGCCAAGGGCGATTTCGCCGGCACCATTGCCTATGGCGAAAGCCCGGACGCCGCCATCGCCAAGCTCAAACGGCTGGCGGCGGAAGGTTAACATATCCGGTAATGACGCAGACGCGCTTGTATTTCACCGCGGGCAAGATCGAGGCTGATCGCATCTTCGCGGCGCTCGGTGCGGCGTTCGACGATGAGGGCCTGCCGATTGCGGTGCTCGAGGTCGACGAGGACCGCGACATCCACGAAGTATCGCTCTATGCCGACGACGACGTCGATGCGGTCGAGGCGCGGCTTAGGGACATCCTTGCCGGACTGTCACTGTCGAAACCGATAGCGCGCGAAGCGCTGCCCGACATCGACTGGGTGGCGCGCTCGCTGGAGGGATTGAAGCCGGTGCGGGCCGGGCGCTTCTTCGTCCATGGCGCGCATGACCGCAGGAAGCGCCACAGCGGCGAGCTCGCCATCGAGATCGAGGCCGGTCTTGCCTTCGGCACCGGCCATCACGGCACCACCGCCGGCTGCCTCGAAATGGTGGAGCAGGTCATACGGCGCGAGCATCCGCGCAACGCGCTCGACCTTGGCACCGGCAGCGCGGTGCTCGCCATCGCGGTGGCCAAGCTCGCGCATATTCCGGTGCTGGCGACGGACATCGACCCGGTCGCCGTCACGGTGGCCGCCGCCAATGCGCGGCTGAACCATGTCAAGGGGCTCATTGAAACGGTGGCGGCAGCGGGTTTCCATCATCCGATCTTTGCCGCGCGTGCGCCCTTCGACCTGATCGTCGCCAACATATTGGCGCGGCCGCTGATGCGTCTGGCGCCGCAAATGGCCGGGCATATCGCGCTTGGTGGCTCGATCGTTTTGTCGGGCATCCTCGAGCGCCAGCGCGACGCGGTAATCGCAGCCTATGTCGGGCAGAAATTCCGGCACGTCCGCACCTTGCACCGCGAGGGCTGGGTGACGATTCACCTCAAGCGCTGAGGCGCGACGCTTTCAAGCAAAGCCGGAATTTCCTCAAGCCTAGCGCGAGTTCGCCGCTTTCTTCAGCTGTTCGCGATCGTAGCCGTGAGCTTTCAGCGTTTCGTCATCAAAGCCAAGCAGAACGCCGCTCACATACCGGCTCGCTTCGCGCTGGCGAGCTTCGATCAGCGCGTTCACAGCGTTTCTGAAAAATCCGCGTCTGGCTGAAATCGTGGACATGGCGGTCTCCTTTGCAGGGCAATAGGACTCTTTCCTCCACGTGAAGAAGGTAAGCTCTGTTGACGCTTTTTGAAATCGCCGATTCTGCATGGCCTCCATGCGCAAAAAGACACTGCAGCGGCCGGCCATGATCGGTCCGAAAATCGATTCCGATTTTCGAAGTCATGCGCTACGGTCGCGCCAGCATTCGAGGAGAGCCGACATGTTCCAGACCTTCGATTCCGCCGGGGATCCGGCCGTTGGCAAGCCGCGCGTGGCAATGCTGCGCCAATGGTTGGCGGCGAACCGGTTGGATGGCTTCATCGTGCCCCGCGCCGACGAGCACCAGGGCGAATATGTCGCCGACCGCTCGGCACGGCTGAAATGGCTGACCGGCTTCAGCGGCTCGGCCGGCGTCGCCATTGTGCTAGGCGAGCGCGCCGTCATGTTTGTCGACGGTCGCTACACGCTGCAGGTGCGCCAGGAAGTCGATCTCGACATCTTTTCGATCGAGAGCCTTGTCGACAACCCGCCGGCCAACTGGATCAAGGACAATCTCGGCAAGGGCGTGCGGTTGGGCTTCGATCCGTGGCTGCATACGATCAGTGACGTCAAGGCGCTGAAAGCCTCGGCCGTGAAATCAGGCGCGATACTGGTGCCGCTCGAACAAAATCCAATCGACGCCATCTGGCAGGATCAGCCCGGGCCGCCATTGGCGCCGGTCGAGATCCACCCGATCGGCTTTGCCGGCGAACTGGCCAAGGACAAGCTGGTGCGGCTGGCGGCGGCCATCGAGAAAGACGGCGCCACCCATGCCGTGCTGACCGACCCCTCCTCCATCGCCTGGGCCTTCGACATCCGTGGCGGCGACGTACCGCACACACCGCTGGCGCTCGGCTTTGCCGTGCTGGCCGCCGACGGGTCGCATCTGCTTTTCATGGACCAGCGCAAGTTTTCGCGCACCGTCGCGGCCTACCTGACGCAGCTCGCCGAATTGCACGAACCAGGTGAATTCGAAACGGCAATCGTCACCCTGGCCAAGGGCGGCGCAAAAATCGCGCTGGACCCGGCTCTAGCGGCGGACAAGCTCAGGATGCTGGTCGAGGATAATGGCGGCACCGTCATTGCCGTGCCCGATCCGGCCCGCATCCCACGCGCAACAAAGAACAAAGCTGAGATCGCCGGCGCCCGCGCCGCGCATCGCCGCGACGGCGCCGCGGTCGCCAAGCTGCTGTGCTGGCTCGACCGCCAGAAGCCCGGCACGCTCGACGAAATCGCCGTCGTCACCAGGCTTGAAGAGACGCGCCGCCAGACCGGCGAGGAAACGCAAATGCCGCTGCGCGACGTGTCCTTCGACACCATTTCAGGCGCCGGCCCCAACGGCGCCATCATGCACTACCGCGTCTCCCGCGCCACCAATCGCAAACTGGGGGACGGCGAGCTGTTCCTGCTCGATTCCGGCGGGCAGTACCAGGACGGCACCACCGACATCACCCGCACGGTGCCGATTGGCACGCCGACCGAGGAGATGCGCGAGCGCTTCACGCTGGTGTTGAAGGGCATGATCGGCATCTCCATGCTGCGCTTCCCCAAGGGCACGCGCGGCTCCGAAATCGATGCCATAGCCCGCCTGGCGCTGTGGAGACACGGATGCGACTTCGCCCATGGCACCGGGCACGGTGTCGGCTCCTATCTTGCCGTGCATGAGGGCCCGCAGCGTATCGCCAAGACCGGCACCGAAAAGCTGCTGGCCGGCATGATCGTTTCAAACGAACCCGGTTACTACAAGGAAGGGGCTTACGGCATTCGCATCGAAAACCTCGTCCTAGTGACGCCGGCTGAAGCGATCGAGGGCGGCGACATCGCCATGCACGGCTTCGAGACACTGACGTTGGCGCCGATCGACAAGCGGCTGGTCCGGTCGGACCTGCTGACTCGTGACGAGCTCCATTGGCTGGATGAATACCACGCGCGGGTGCTGGCCGAGATCGGACCGATGCTCGACGGCGAGACACTGGCCTGGCTGGAAAAAGCAACCGCCCCGCTGCCGCACGACTTCAAGCAATAGCCGCGGCCGCAACGCCGGTTGACAGGCTTTGCTCCGCAAGCAGTTCTTGCAAGGCCGTGACGTTGGGAGAACCGGCTCCCTTGCGCCAGAACAACACCGTGACGGCGTTGTCTTCGTCAGAGGGCAGTTCGTGCAGCTTTAGCCAGCGGCTCTCCGGGAAACCCGAAAGCACACTTTTCGGCATCAGCGCTATGCCCATGCCAGCCACCACGCAACCAAGGATGGCGTGGTATGAACCAAGCTCGATGGTTTTCTCCGCCATGAACCCTCTGCGTGCATACCATTGTTCCAGCCGCTTGCGGTGCGGGCAGCCGTGCTCGAAGGCTATCATGGTTTTGGGCATGTACAGGCGGTCCTCGACCGAAATGCGCGATGCCGCCGAGACAATGACCAGCTGTTCCTGGAATGCGGGCAGCTTTTCGAACGGGGCGTCGGCGATCGGCTCGGCTGCGAAGGCTGCATCGAGCTCGCCGGCAAGCATGGCGGTCGCGAGAACCTGCGGATTGCCGGTGCGCAACTGGATTTCAACTTCGGGATGCCGTGCATGGTATTCGGCGAGCAGACCCGGAAGCCGGGCCGCGGCGGTGCTCTCCATGGCACCTAGGCGAAGCGTGCCGCGCGGGCGCGGATCGAGCATCGCCGTTCGCGCCTCCTCCGCAAGCGCCAGCAGCCGATCCGCATAGCCGACCAATTTGTGACCGGCGGGCGATACGTGCAGGCGCTTGCCCTCCCGGATAAACAGCTGCACGCCGAGATCCTCCTCGAGCTGCCGGATGCGCGTGGTCACGTTCGACTGCACGCGAAACAGTTTTTCCGCCGCCCTGGTGATTCCGCCCTCGCGCACCACCGTGCGGAAGATGCGCAGATCGGCCAAATCCATACATCTCTCCTGGAGAACATAACGATCTTAATTATTCATTTTAGCTGATTAGGCATTTCCCGTAAATCGCCGGTGTAGCTGCCGATCAACACGGCGAACCGGGGGAGATGGAAATGCCGCCTGAGCCTTTCGGCATCCAGCCGATCGATCTAAGCGTATTGACGCCAAAGCAACGCGAAGCGCTTTATAGCGACGCCGTGCGTTGCGCCCACCAGGAGAGAGCGGAGGCGATCCGGCTGAGCCTATCGAGGGTCGGCGCGGCAATAGTCGCTGCGGTAAAGCGCATGTGTGCTCTCGCCGCCAAGCCAAAAGTCGATCAGCCGACGAACTGCCGCGCGAGGATCAGCACGGCCGCACCCGCCAGGAACATCGCCATCAGGCCGCCGCGCAACGAGACCAGGCCGGCAACGATCAAGGCTGCCCATTCCGCCGGTCCGGCGCTGAGCGCCGCCGGCGCCACCAGCGTGGTCAGCACCGCCGCCGGCACGGCGTTCAGCCCGGCTTCGACGCGCGGATGGATATGGTCGAAGCGTGAGATCACCAGATGACCGCCGATGCGGGTCAGATAGGTCGCGATCGAAGCGGCGATGATGATCCACAAGGTCGTGCTCATGGCCGTGCCTCCACGCCGCTGTGGCGGGGCGGCAGGATGACCGCGAGCAGCACGCCGGCCAGCGCACCTATGGAGACATGCCAGGGCGAGCCGACCGTTTTATAGGCAATGATGGAGGCGGTAGCACTGGCGACGACCACCGGCAGCCACAACGGCCGCTTGCGGAAGCTCATGACCAGGCCGAGAAAATAGATCGGTAGCAGGAAATCGATGCCCAGCGCACGGGTGTCGGGAATAAGCTTGCCGAATATCGCGCCGAGCGTGCTTTCGATGACCCAGAACAGATAGACCGGCAGCCCAAGCCCCATATACCAGGTAAAGCCGACGGTCTCGCCGGCCTCCGCCTTGCGCTCGGCCACCGCGAACTGCGGATCGGTCAGCACGAAATAGCCTATCGCCTGCTGCATCAGCGGCCAATGCGCGATACGCCGGCCGATACCGGCCGAATAGAGTACATGACGAAAATTCACCGCGAAGATCGACAGCACGATTAGCCACGGTGCAACATGCTGGCCGAACAGCTCGATGCCGACCATCTGGCTGGCACCGCCGAAGACCGTTGCGCTCATCAGAAACGCTTCAAGCACGGAAAACCCGTTGTCGACTGCGAGCGCCCCAAACAGCAATGCAAACGGCGCTGACGCCACCACGACGGGCATGCTGAGCCGCACGCCGTCCCAGAAATCGCTTTTCACACTGTTTTCGGAGATTGCTTCCGCCGACATCGACCGCTCCTCGGGAAGGGCCTATGTAGGGAGGGCGGTCCGGCTTGTCACACCAATTCGCTTGAGGCAAACGATCAGCGGAAATGATAGCTGAAGCGTCACAGCAAGCTTGCTTCCGTGCCTAGCGCGGCGAAGCCTTACCTTCGATCGCCCTGCCCCAGTCGAGCAGCGGTTTGGCCCGCATGACGAAGTCGATGAGTTCGTCGACCAATCCAGCTCCGTAGATATCCGCCGGCTCAATTGCGTGCCGGACGGCAAAATGCCGGTTGCGGATCGCGGCAGCGAGATCGGGCTCGGCGATATGCTCGAAGCCGCGCGGTGGGCGCTTCATGCAGCCGTCCGGGTCGAGTTCGAGGCCGTTCTTCTTCAGCGCCGCGACGAGGCTGCGGAATTCAGCGGGCCGCTTCGCGATTGCGTTGCGCAGCGCCAGCAATAGCTCCGGTCCGGGCTGCCACCAGGCAATGGCGGCAAAGCAGCGCTCGAGCCCTATATGGACGTAGAACACGCCCTGTTCCATCTTTGTGCCGTCGGGCGAAAGGATCGCCGACAAATGCCGGTTGTAGGGCCGTTTGTCCTTGGCAAAACGCACGTCGCGATTAATCCGGAACAGCGACTTCTTGCGGTCGCCGCGCAAACCGAGCCCCAATGCCGTGAAGCGCTCGGAGAGCGTCTCGACCAAATCGCCGAAGGGATCACGTAGGT
Source organism: Mesorhizobium sp. (assembly GCF_005063415.1). Lineage (GTDB taxonomy): Bacteria > Pseudomonadota > Alphaproteobacteria > Rhizobiales > Rhizobiaceae > Mesorhizobium. Next base: position 3,058 of record NZ_SUEG01000153.1, on the reverse strand, counting down.
CCCGCTCGAAAAGATCGCGATTTTCCAAAAACCACTCCCGGCTCTGATGAAAATCGAGCGCCTTGAGGAAGGGAATGGCCTTTTGCCCAAAACCGTTGAACGCAGCCGCCATTACCCGCCCTTGCCGATCCGCTGCAGCCAGGTGTCCTCGTCGATCACCTCGATGCCGAATTTGGTCGCGTCCTTCAGCTTGGAACCGGCGCCTGGCCCTGCCACCAGGAGATCGGTCTTCGCAGAAACCGAGCCGGCGACCTTCGCGCCGAGACGTTCGGCCATCGCCTTGGCCTCCGGGCGCGTCATCTTTTCCAGCGTGCCTGTAAACACGATTGTCTTGCCGGCGACCGCACTATCGGCTGAGACGTTCACAATGTACGGCTTCGGGTGGACCTGTGTAAGCAGCGCTTCAAGCACGGCGTCGTTGCGTTCATTGTCGAAGAAATCGCGAAGCGCGCCTATCACCGTATCGCCGATGCCGTTGATCGAAGGAAAAACGGTGTGTGGATCGGCTGCCGCTGCTGTCTCCTTGCCAATGCGGATCAACTCCTCGATCGTCGAGAAGGTTCGGGCCAGCACAGCGGCCGTCGTTTCACCGATATGGCGGATGCCCAGCGCAAAGATGAAGCGATCGAGTTCCGGTTCGCGGCGAGCGTCGATGGCAGCGAAGAGCTTGTCGAGGCCGTCGTAGTTGCGTTCCTCGACACTGCGTACATTCTTGCGCGTCTTGCCCGATGCGGCCTCACGCTGCCTGGCCTGCTCTTCCCGCCGCTCCGCCAGCGCCTTGGTGACGGCGGGACGGCGGTCCCTGAGAGTGAAGATATCGGCGGCTGTCCTGATCAACCCGGCATTGAAGAACAGGTCTATGTTTTCCGCGCCCAGGCCTTCGATATCCAGAGCGCCGCGCGACACAAAGTGGCGCAATCCTTCGACGGCCTGTGCAGGGCAGATCAGTTCGCCGGTGCAACGTCGGCGGGAATCTTCCTTGCCGGTCTTCTCGTTGATTTCGCGCGTTGCGGGTGAGCCGCAGATCGGACATTTGTGCGGGAATTCATAGGGCACGGCATCTGGCGGACGCTTATCGGCTACGACGCTGACGATCTGCGGAATGACGTCCCCTGCCCGCTGGATGACCACCGTGTCGCCAATACGTACGTCATAGCCGTCGCGGATCGGCTGGCCGTTGCTGTCCAGACCCTTGATGTAATCTTCGTTGTGAAGGGTGACATTTTCAACCACGACGCCGCCAACCGTGACGGGTGCAAGCCGGGCAACGGGCGCCAGCGTACCGGTACGGCCGACCTGAATGTCGATCCTCAGCACGGTCGTCATCGCCTGTTCGGCCGGAAATTTGTGGGCGATGGCCCAGCGTGGTTCGCCGGTGACGAAGCCCCATCTGCGCTGCAACTCCAACTGGTCGACCTTGTAGACGACGCCGTCGATGTCGTAGCCCAGCGATGAGCGCTGGGTCTCGATTAGGTGATAATGCGCGACCAGTTCCTCGACTGACTTTGCCCGGACCATCAGCGGACTGACCTTGAATCCCCACTCCGCGAATTTCTGCACGGAATCGTATTGGGTCGGAGCCGGATCCTTTGTGGTATAGCCCCAGGCGTAGGCAAAGAATTTGAGGTTGCGGCTGGCGGTAACGGCCGGGTCCTTCTGACGGAGCGACCCGGCCGCGGTATTGCGCGGATTGACGTAATCCTGGCCGCCGATCGCCGCCGAACGTTGCTTCAGCGCCTCGAATTCCGCGTAGGTCATGTAGACCTCACCGCGTATTTCGATGACCTCGGGCCAGTCCGATCCCTTCAAGGTCTTGGGAATATCGGCGATGGTCTTGAGATTGGCGGTGATGTCCTCGCCGACGACGCCGTCGCCGCGCGTTGCCCCCTGTACGAACGCACCGCCTTCATACCGCAGGGAAGCCGATAGCCCGTCGATCTTCGGCTCAGCCGTGAAGGCGATGTTCAGATCCTTGTCGCGGTCAAAGAATCGCCGGCCACGTACGATGAAATCGGCGACATCCTGGTCGGTATAGGCCTTGGCGAGGCTGAGCATCGGCACCGCATGACGCACCTTGGCAAAGCCTTCCGCCGGCGGCGCGCCGACCCTGCGTGAGGGCGAATCCTCGCGCACCAAAGCAGGAAAGCGCTGTTCGATGGCGAGGTTGCGCCGCGTCAGCGCATCATATTCCGCATCCGTGATTATCGGCGCGTCCTCGCCATGGTAGCGCCGGTCGTGCTCGGCGATCTCCTGCGCCAACCGCTTCAACTCGCTTGCCGCCTCGCTTTCGCTGAGCGAATCGACTGGTTTTTCGTCCATGCACTGCTCCCTCCACGATGGCGCGACACAATAGAACAGGATTCTCTCATGAGGGAGAGACCAGACACGGAAAATCATTCCTGAACAGCAGGATGGAGCCATACCTGACTCCGGTCGCGAGCGCCGGAAACGAACTCGTCTAGAGCAATTCCAGGAAAACTGTGAAAAGGTTTTCCGTCCGGAATTGCGCAAAACAAAGAGGTAGAGCGGTTCGGCGTTTCCGTGAAAGGATGAACCGCTCTAGGCTGCCGCGGTGTTCTCC
>NZ_SUEG01000153.1:220-467 GCF_005063415.1 Mesorhizobium sp. | reverse complement strand
AAAGCCCCTGCACGCGTTTTGCCAGCCGCGCCAGCCGCCGGCCGATGGCGTCGGCAACCGCGCCACCAACGCCGGTGTCGATTTCATCAAAGACCAAGGTCGGCGCCGAGCCCCGGTCAGCGAGTGCTACCTTCAACGCCAGCAGGAAGCGCGAAAGCTCGCCGCCGGAAGCGACCTTCATCATCGGGCCGGGCCTGGTGCCGGGATTGGTGCGCACCCAGAACTCGACCTGGTCGATACCTTCTTC
>NZ_SUEG01000153.1:0-210 GCF_005063415.1 Mesorhizobium sp. | reverse complement strand
CCCGCAGCAGCCGCTCGGCCGCCGCGCGCGCCTCGTCGGTGATGGTGGCGCCGGCGAGCATGCGTGCGATCTCTTCCTGCCGCGCCGCCCGGTCCATCTCGGCGATGCCGGTCGAGACCCGGTCGGCCCCGCCCGATTTGGAGATCAGGAAATGTGTCGCAGCGCGCGCCGCCACTTGCGGTGCATGCGTGACCGAAAGCACCTGCACGC
>NZ_SUEG01000152.1 GCF_005063415.1 Mesorhizobium sp. | reverse complement strand
AACCAGGGCCAGGTGTGCTGTGCCGGCTCGCGCCTTCTGGTGCAGGAAGGCATCGCCGACGCCTTCATCGCCAAGGTCAAGACGCGGATGAGCCGGCTGCGCGTCGGCAGCCCGCTCGACAAAAACAGCGATATCGGCCCGCTGGTCGATTTGACGCAGCTCGATCGCGTCAAGGGCCTGATCGCCGAAGGCGCCAAGCAGGGAGCGATCTGCTGGCAGCCGGACTCGGCACTGCCCGCCTCGGGCTATTACCATCTGCCAACGCTGGCGACAGGTGTTTCGCCGGCTAACATTCTGGCACAGGAAGAGGTGTTCGGGCCGGTGCTCGCCACCATGACCTTCCGCAACACCGAGGAAGCGATCGACCTCGCCAACAACACACGCTATGGCCTGGCCGCTTCGGTGTGGAGCGAGAACATCAATCTTGCCCTGCACGTCGCGCCGCAACTGAAGGCCGGCGTCGTCTGGGTCAACGGCACCAATATGTTCGACGCTGCCTGCGGCTTCGGCGGCTATCGCGAGAGCGGCTTTGGCCGCGAAGGCGGGCGCGAGGGCATGTTCGAATATCTCACGGCAAAGCTGCCCCTCGGCCCGATCATCAAACCGGCAACGTCTTCGGCCCAACCTGTCGAGCAGCCGGAAAGCAACGCCATCGACCGCACGGCAAAGCTGTTCATCGGCGGCAAGCAGGTCCGGCCGGACGGCAATTATTCCCTTGCCGTCGCCACCGCCAAGGGCAAGCTTGCCGGCGAGGTCGGTCTCGGCAACCGCAAGGATATCCGTGACGCCGTCGCGGCCGCGCGTGCATGCAAGGCCTGGCCGGAGGCGACCGCCTACAACCGCAGCCAGGTGCTCTACTACCTGGCCGAAAACCTTTCCGGCCGCGCCGACGAGTTTGCCGCCCGTTTGACCCAGCTCACCGGCGCGACCGCCAAGGCGGCGCGCGAAGAGGTCGAGCTGTCGATCGAGCGCCTGTTCCTCTATGCCGGCTTGGCCGACAAATTCGAGGGCCGCGTCCACCAGCCGCCGGCCCGCGCCGTCACGCTGGCGCTGCATGAACCGGTCGGCGTCGTCGGTATCGTCGCGCCGGACAATGCGCCTTTGCTCGGCCTGATCTCGCTGGTTGCGCCGGCGCTCGCCATGGGCAACACCGTGGTCGCGGTACCATCCGAAAGATACCCGCTGCTTGCCACCGACCTCTACCAGGTCATCGAATATTCCGACGTTCCGGCGGGCGCCATCAATATCGTCACCGGCCGCAGCGCCGAACTCGCCGGCGTCCTGGCCAAGCATGACGATGTCGACGGGCTCTGGGTGTTCGCCGATGCCGAGACTTGCGCCAAGGCCGAGGCTGAGTCCATCGGCAATCTCAAACGCGTCTGGACCGGCAACGGCCACAGCCTCGACTGGGCATCGAACGAAGCAGCCGGCGATACCCTGCTGCGCCGTGCGATCGAGGTCAAGAACGTCTGGGTGCCCTACGGCGACTGAGTGTCCCGGAGGGATGTCCGGGCTTGACGGGCCAAAAGATGTTCTTTACCGAGAAAAAACATTTGGCCGGCAGGCGAATATCGAAACAGGCGGGATGGTAGTGCCCGCCTGGCACATTGCGCCCCTGCCTTGTGCCGGTAAAAAGCCGAACGATCACAGACGGGCGAGGAGAAAAGCATGGCGGATCTGACAGGCAAAATCATTGTCGTCACGGCGGCGGCGCAAGGCATCGGCCGGGCAAGTGCGCTGGCTTTCGCCAAGGCAGGCGCCGTCGTCCATGCCACCGACATCAACGAGGTGGTGCTCGCCGACCTCGGCAAGACGCCCGGTATCAAGACCCGCAAGCTGGATGTGCTGAACGACGAGGCGGTGAACGCCGCTTTTGCCGAGATCGGCGCCGTCGACGTGCTGTTCAACTGCGCCGGCTTCGTGCATTCCGGCTCGATCCTCGAGATGAAGGACGGCGATCTCGACTTTGCCTATGACCTCAATGTCCGCTCGATGATCCGCACCATCCGCGCCGTGCTGCCCGGCATGCTGGAGCGCGGCGACGGCTCGATCATCAACATGGCATCGCTGGCCAGTTCGACCAAGGGTGTGCCGAACCGCTTCGTCTATGGCCTGACCAAGGCAGCCGTCATCGGCCTGACCAAGTCGGTCGCCGCCGACTATGTCGGCAAGGGCGTACGCTGCAATGCGATCTGCCCAGGTACGGTCGAAAGCCCGTCCCTCCAGGACCGCATGCATGCGCAGGGCGACTACGACGCAGCCCGCGCCGCCTTCATCGCCCGCCAGCCGATGGGCCGCCTCGGCACGCCCGAGGAAATCGCCGACCTCGCCGTCTATCTCGCCGGTGCCACCTATACGTCGGGGCAGGCTTACAATATCGACGGTGGCTGGTCGATCTAAGCTCATCTCAAATCAAGGAGAGGAATTCTATGAAACTGCTGCGCTATGGCGAGGCGGGGAGCGAACGCCCCGGCCTGCTCGATGCCGATGGAACGATCCGCGACCTCTCCGCCCATGTCACCGACATTGCCGGCAAGGCACTTGACCCGGCATCGCTTGAGACATTGTCGAAGCTCGATCCGAAATCGCTGCCGGCGGTTTCCGGCAAGCCGCGGATCGGCGCCTGCGTCGCCGGCACCGGCAAATTCATCTGCATCGGCCTCAACTATTCCGACCACGCCGCCGAAACCGGCGCAACCGTGCCGCCGGAGCCGATCATCTTCATGAAGGCAAGCTCGGCCATTGTCGGGCCGAACGACGACGTGCTGATCCCGCGCGGCTCTGTCAAGACCGACTGGGAAGTTGAGCTCGGCGTGGTCATCGGCAAGACCGCAAAATATGTCACCGAGGCCGAGGCGCTGGACTATGTCGCCGGCTATTGCGTCGCGCATGACGTTTCCGAACGCGCCTTCCAGGCCGAGCGCCAGGGTCAGTGGACCAAGGGCAAGTCCTGCGACACGTTCGGGCCGATTGGCCCGTGGCTGGTGACCAAGGACGAGGTCAAGGACCCGCAGAACATCCCGATGTGGCTGACGGTCAACGGCAAGACGATGCAGAACGGCTCGACCAAGACCATGGTCTTCGGCGTCGCTTATCTCGTCTCCTATCTCAGCCAGTTCATGTCGCTGCACCCGGGCGACATCATCTCGACCGGCACGCCGCCCGGCGTCGGCCTCGGCATGAAGCCGCCGGTGTTCCTGAAGCCCGGCGATGTGGTCGAGCTCGGTATCGAAGGGCTAGGCATACAGAAGCAGACGTTCAAGGCGGATTTGTAAGCGGCGCTTTGCCTTCTCCCCTTGTGGAAGAAGGTGGATCGGCGCCTGCGCTACTTCAGCACCTTGCCATCGGCTCCAAACCGGTATGTCTTCGCCGGATCCGGCGTCGCGTAGAGCGTGGCTCCGGGTTCGGCGTTGTAGACGCCGAAAATACGCACGGTGATCAGGCCGGCCTTTTCGCAGTCGAGATAGAGGTTGGTGTCGGCGCCGAGATGCTCGGCATGGACGACCGTGCCTTTCCAGGCGCCGGATTTGGGATCGACAGTCAAATGTTCGGGACGGACGCCGATGGTCTTTGCCGTTTCGCCAAGCCTGGCACCGTCGACGAAATTCATCTTCGGTGAGCCGATGAAGCCGGCGACGAATTCATTTGCCGGCGAATTGTAAAGCTCCATCGGTCCGCCGATCTGCTCGATTTTGCCTGCATTCAGCACAACGATCTTGTCGGCCAGCGTCATCGCCTCGACCTGGTCGTGGGTGACATAGATCATCGTCGCCTTCAGCCGGCGGTGCAATTGCGCGATCTCCAGCCTGGTGTTGACGCGCAGTGCAGCATCGAGGTTCGACAACGGCTCGTCGAACAGAAAAAGCTTGGGCTCACGCACCACGGCGCGGCCGATGGCGACACGCTGGCGCTGGCCGCCGGACAATTCAGCCGGGCGCCTTTCGAGATAGGGCTCCAGCGACAGCATTGACGAGGCGATGCCGATGCGGCGGTCGATCTCGGCCGCCGGCGTGCCTGCCTGCTTGAGGCCGAGGCCCATATTGTTCTTCACCGTCAGATGCGGGTAAAGCGCATAGGTCTGGAACACCATGGCGATGCCGCGCTTGGCCGGCGGCGTTGCGGAGACGTCATGGCCGTCGATCACCACGCGGCCCGAGGTCGAGTCCTCCAGCCCGGCGATGACCCTCAGCAGCGTCGATTTCCCGCAGCCGGATGGACCGACGAAGACGACGAACTCGCCATCGGTCACCTCGAGGTTGATGCCCTTCAGCACCTCGACCGGCCCGAAGGCCTTTTTCACGTTCTCGATGTTCAGCGAGCCCACGGCTTAGTCCCTGTTCCAGAGTTTAATGGCGAGGCCGCTGCGCACGCTCTCGTCTGCGGCCAGGCAGACGGCGAGCGACTTCACCGCGTCGTCCATGTGGCGGGTCAAGTCCAGATCCTCGCGGATCGCCTTCAGCACAAACGCCTGTTCCAGGTCGCAGAGGTCCTGATGGCCGGGCTCGCCTTGCATTGACAGCATCTCGTCCGGTTTGGCGAACTTGCCGTCCGCTCCGGTTGCGGCACTGTGCAGGCGGATGGTCGAGGTCTTGGTGTGGGTGTCGATGTCGTCGGACCTGGCGCCCTCCTTCATGACGATCGACACGCAGCCATTGGGCGAGATCACGTCTTTCACGAAGAAAGCCGTCTCCGAAATCATCGGCCCCCAGCCGGCCTCGTACCAGCCGACCGAGCCGTCGTCGAACAGCACCTGTAGGTGCCCGTAATTGTACATCGACGGCGCGATCTCGTCGGTCAGCCGCAGCCCCATGCCACGCACCTCGACCGGCCTGGCGTCGGTGATCTGCAGCATCACGTCGAGATAATGCACCCCGCAATCGACGATCGGCGACGTCGTTTGCATCAGCTGCTTGTGCGTCTCCCAGGTATGTCCTGAGGATTGCTGGTTGAGGTTCATGCGGAACACGTAAGGGCCGCCGAGCTTCCGCGCCTCGGCAATCAGCCTGATCCAGGACGGGTGGTGGCGCAGGATATAGCCGATCACCAGTTTCTTGCCGTTGGCCTTGGCTGCTGCGACGACGCGTTCTGCATCGGCGACCGTCGTTGCCAGCGGCTTTTCGACGAAGACGTGGCAGCCGGCCTCGAATGCCCTGACCGCATAATCGGCATGGCTGTCGGAATAGGTGGCTATGCAAGCGACATCGGGCTTTTCATCGCGCAGCGCCTCGTCGAAGGAACGCCGGATGGCGTAGGTCGAAAGCCCTTCCGGCAGTTGCACATCCGAGCGGTTGACCAGCGCGGCGATCTGAAACCCCGGATTGGTGTGATAGGCCAGCGCATGGCTGCGCCCCATATTGCCGAGGCCGGCGACGACAACGCGAAGGGGTTGGTCCATTTCAGTTTGCCTTTTGTAGAGCGCGGGCTTTCAGGTCCATCCTAATACTCGATCCATACTCACTGGCGATCTGCAGAGCTGCCTTTTCGCTTTCACAACGTGCCAGAAGTCCGAACCCGTATCTATCGACACCCTCTTTGATCAGAGAAGACCTCCGGTCGTCCGGCAACGGACGATCCAGATCCAGCGCCTCGGTGAATGCCTTGGATTGCTCGCTAACCATCAGGGAGTTGACCCGCCAGATGATATGACAGTTGTATTCCTTCGGCCGACGCTCGATCCCGAACCGAGTCAGCCAGACAGCTGCATTGAGATAGAACTGCGGTCCCCAGGAAGACTTCTGAAGGTTGAGCACGCAGACCGTTTCCGGCCATTCCCGATAATAGTTGGTAGCGCGCACGCCTCGAAATCCATAGCGGCTTGCCGTCTCGGCAAGGCTCTGGACAACAATGTCCCGACCCTCACTCACTTGACCGCTCCCGAGGTGATGCCGCGGATCAGCTGCCGCGAGAAGATGACGTAGAGGATCAGCACCGGCATGATCGCCAGCGAAAGTGCGGCCAGAATGGCATTCCAGTTGGTGACAAACTGGCCGAGGAACAGTTGTGCGCCCAGCGTCACCGTCTTGGTCTCCTCCGACGGCGCCAGGATCAGCGGGAACCACAGATCGTTCCAGATCGGGATCATGGTGAAGACCGCGACCGTCGCCATCGATGGCCGCACAAGCGGCAGCACCAGCCGGAAAAAGATGGTGTATTCGGACAGGCCATCGATCCTGCCCGCATTCTTCAGATCGTCGGAGACCTGCTTCATGAATTCCGACAGGATGAAGACGGCCAGCGGCAGGCCCTGCGCCGTGTAGACCAGGATCAGCGCCGTCAGCGTGTTGACCAGTCCGCTCGCCACCATCAACTGCAGGATGGCGACGGTGCCGAGGCGGATCGGGATCATAATGCCGAGCGCCAGGTAAAGCCCCATCAGCGAATTGCCGCGAAAGCGGTATTCCGACAGTGCGAAGGCAGCCATGGCGCCGAACAAAAGCACGAAGAACAGCGAGGCGACGGTGACGACAAGGCTGTTCTGGAAATAATGGATGAAGTCGCCCTGGCCGATCACCGTGGTGTAGCCGATCAGGTCGAAGGTCCCCGGCGTCGGCGGTGTCAGCGGCGCGCCGAAGATGCCGGCACGTGATTTGAACGAATTCATGATCACGAGGATCACCGGAAACAGCGCGATCGCCGTGTAGGTCAACAGGATCGCATGCGCACCGATGGTGCGGGGCAGCGAGCGGGTTGCGGTGCTCATGGTCGCGCTCCCCTAAAACTGGTAGCGACGCAAGCGCGTCTGCACGAGGAACAGATAGACGCAGACGCCGCCGAGGATGATCAGGAACATCATCGTGGCGATCGCCGCGCCCATGTTGGGATCTCCGACCTGCAGCTGGAAGCCGAAGAAGGCGCGGTAGAGGAAGGTGCCGAGAATATCCGTTGAATAATTCGGCCCGGCCAGCGCGCCTTGCGCGGTGTATATCAGGTCGAAAGCATTGAAATTGCCGACGAAGGTCAGGATCGAGATGATGCCGATCGACGGCAGGATCAGCGGCAGCTTGATCTTCCAGAACTGCGCCATCCCGGTGATCCCATCGCATTCGGCCGCTTCGATCACCTCTTCGGGAATGGACAGCAGTGCGGCGTAGATCAGCATCATCGGGATGCCGACGAACTGCCACACCGAGATCAGGCTGAGCGCGGTCAGCGCATATTGCGCCTTGCCGAGCCAGGGCGTGAACAGGCTTTTCAGGCCGACAAGGTCCATCATATGCGGCGCCACGCCCCATAGCGGCGACAGGATCAGCTTCCAGGCAAAGCCGACGATGACGAACGACAGAATCGTCGGCACGAAGATCGCCGTGCGGTAGAAGGCGGAAAACCGCAGCCTGGGGCTGGACAGAAGTGCCGCCAAAAGGACGCCGATCGGGTTCTGCACCAGCATGTGGATGATAAAGAACCAGACATTGTTCCTGAGCGCGTTCCAGAAATTGACCGACCAGTTGGGATCGCCGAACAGCATGCGGAAGTTTTCCAGTCCGACGAACACCTGCGACTGATTGATGTTGCGGAACAAGGAAAGCTGCAGCGTGCCGGCCAGCGGCAGGATCATGATCGCCGTATAGACCAGCAACGCCGGCGCCAGGAAAACGCCGATATGCCAGCGGAACGGTCTTTTCGGTGCTGCGGCCATGCGTTCGGTCCCCGCCGATCAGGTCTTGCTATTGCCGTCAAAGGGCACGGCGCCTCCCTCCCCCACGAGGGGAGGGTGCCTCGCGAAGCGAGGCGGGTGGGGCCGCGGCCTGCCTCGACCGACCCCCTCTGTCGCCTTCGGCGACATCTCCCCCTCGAGGGGGGAGACAACGCTTCGCCGCGCTCTTACTTCGCCGGCTTGTACCAGCTGTCGAGGCCGTCCTGCAGCTTCTTGGCGGCCGCTTCCGGCGTGTCGGTGCCGTTGATGACGTTGGCCGATTCAACCCACGTCTCGTTTTCGAGGTTCGGCGTGCCGCGCGACAGGATCTGGTAGGTCGAGCGGATCGTCGACTTGCACTTACCGCGCCAGGAGACGAATTCCTGGGCCAGCGGGTCTTCCATCTTCACCGGGGTGTTGTTCAGGCTGAAGAAGCCTGGCAGCGCGTTGGCGTAGATGGTGGCGAAGTCCGGCGAGGCCACCCAGGACAGGAAGGTCTTGGCCGCATCCGCATTCTTCGAGGCCGCATTGAGGCCCATGCCGATATCGGTGTGGTCGGAGATGTAGCAGGTGTCGCCGGCCTTCTGCACCGGCGGCGGGAAGGCGCCCATCTTGAACTGCGCCTGCGTGTTGAACAGGCCGATCTCCCACGAGCCGGCCGGGTAGATGGCGGCGCGGCCGAGCGTGAACAGGTTCTGGCTGTCCGGATAGGTCTGCGCCTCGAAGCCGTCGCCGAGATAGTCCTTCCACTTGGCCAGTTCCTTGAATGGCTCGACCCACTGCGGATCGGTGAGCTTCTGCTCGCCCTTGATCAGCGCCAGGCGGCCTTCCTCGCCCTTCCAGTAGTTCGGTCCGATGTTCTGGTAGCCCATGGTCGCGGCTTCCCAGAGATCCTTGGTGCCCATCGCCATCGGGATGTAGGTGCCGTCGGCCTTGATCTTGTCGAGCGCGGCGAAGAACTCCTCATTGGTCGTCGGCACTTTGATGCCGAGCTTGTCGAAGGCGTCCTTGTTGTAGATGAAGCCATGGATGACCGAGGCCATCGGCACGCAGAAGCTCACCTTGCCGTCGTCGGTCTGCCAGGCCGCCTTGGCCACTGGCGAGAAGTTCTCCATGCCGGGCAGGGTCGAGATATCGGCAAGATTGCCCTTCTTGAACAGTTCCAGCGATTTGTCGAACGGGCGGCAGGTGATCAGGTCGCCGGCCGAGCCGGCGGCGAGCTTGGCGCCCAGCGCCGCGTCATATTCGGTTGGCGCCGACGGCGCGAACACCACCTTGATGCCCGGGTTCTTGGCTTCAAAGGCCGGGATCAGCTTGTCCTTCCAGATGGCAAGGTCGTCGCCGCGCCAGCTTTCGATGTTGAGCGTTACGTCGTCGGCATAAGCCACCCCGGCGGAGCCGAGAATGCTGGTGCCGAGAAGAAGTGCCGTCAGTAGCTTCGTTGTCATGCTCAGTCTCCCTGTTGACCTTTTTCAGGTTCGGTTTTGATGAGAACAGAGGCATTGCGCCCCTTGCTCCCCTCGATCGCGGAAAGGGCTGGCCGCAGCCTGTGGCCGGTCCCTTCCAATATCTTCTCGGCCGCATCGGCGCTGGCGGCGCCGGCGGCGAGCAGAATGGCGGTTTTGACGACGCCGCCGCTCCTTTCGAGCAGGCGCGCCGCCTCGTCCTTGTCGCGCCCGCTGACGGCGGCAACGATGCGTGCGGCGCGGTCGCGCAGCTTGATGTTGTCGGCCATCAGGTTGACCATGTAGCCGTCGTGGACATGGCCGAGATGGATAGCGGCGAGCGTCGACAGCATGTTAAGCGCGATCTTCTGGGCGGTGCCTGCGCCCATGCGCGTCGAGCCGGCGATCAGCTCCGGCGGCGTTTCGAGCAGGATGGCGATGTCGGCCAGCCGCAGCAGCGGCGCATCCCGGTTGTTGGCGATGGCAATGGTCGCCGCGCCGCGGCGCCTGGCGTCCTCGATCGCCCTGACAGCATAAGGTGTCGAGCCACTGGCCGAGACGGCGATCAGGCAGTCGCCCTTGCCTATGTCGGCGGCAGCAACCGCTGCCGAAGCTTCCTCGGTGTCGTCCTCCGGCCCGCCGGCCAGTGTCTTGAAGGCCTCCTCGCCGCCGGCGATCAGGATGGCGATACGGTCGCGCTGGATGCCGAAAGTGCCCGGCAGCTCAAGCGCATCGGCCAATGCCATCAGGCCCGAGCTGCCGGCAGCCGCATAGGCGAGCTTGCCACCGCTTTTCAGTCTGCTTGCGATGATTTCGGCTGCCGCGGCAATGGCGGGAATGGCGCCGTGCACTGCATTGGCAGCCTCGATCTGTGCGTTGGCCAAGGAGGAAAGGACGGCTTCCGGGGCCTGGATATCCAGTCCCTCGGCATTCTGGTGAAGCGCTTCGGTGCGCGTTTCGGCCATCCGCTTTCCTCCAATCCAGAAAACCATACCAAAAAAATACCACTTGTCCACACGCATTAATGAAATCCTTGCGGCGGTGCAGGCTTGCGGACGAAATCGGCTGATTTTCCAACAAACTACGCCTTAACTTTTTTGAAACGGAAATTAATCCTTGGCTATTGGTATTTTATTGGTATTATCCGCCCGGAGGAGAAATCGCGTGGAATTCGTGCTCGGCATCGATGGCGGCGGCACCAGCTGCAGGGCGGCCCTTGCAACGGCCGACGGCAGCGTCCTCGGCCGCGCCAAAAGCGGCGCCGCCAACATCCGAACCGATCTCACTGGCGCCAGGACAAACATCGTCGACGCAGCGCAGCAGGCCTTTGTCGCTGCGGGCAGAGATCCCGCACTGATCCCGCAAACTCCGGCCGTTCTCGGCCTTGCCGGCGCCAATGTCGGCACCTACAGGCAGCAGCTTGAAGCGATCCTGCCGTTCCGCATCAGCCGTGTCGAGACCGACGCGGAGATCGCGCTGGAAGGCGCGGTCGGCTCCGGCGACGGCGCTATGGCCATCCTCGGCACCGGCACCGCCTATATGGCGCGCAAGCAAGGCAAGTCGCGCGCCATCGGCGGCTGGGGGTTCCAGGTCGGTGACCAGGGCAGCGGCGCCCGTATCGGCCGCGACCTGCTCGAGCAGACGCTGCTCGCCTATGACGGCATCCGCCAGGGATCGCCGTTGACGCAGGCCATGCTCGCCATCTTCCGCAACAATCCCGAGGATGTGGTCGAATTCACTACCAACGCCAAGCCCGGCGACTTCGGCGGCTTCGCGCCCAAGGTGTTCGAACATGCCGAAAAAGGCGACGCCGTCGCTATCTGGATCCTCGACAAGGCGGTCGCCGATGTCGAGGCAGCACTTGGCGTGCTCGACCTCGGTGGCGACGATCCGCTCTGTTTGCTCGGCGGGTTGGCGCCGCTTTACGCGCCGCGCCTGTCGGCCCGCTACCGGGCGCTGCTGAAACCGCCGCTCGACGACGCGCTGGGCGGCGCGGTTCAGATGGCCGTTCGGATTTTTGCGAACACGGCGGAGGCAGCGCGATGAGCGAGGCCGCCGACCAGATATTCGCGGCGCTGAGACAATCGTCGCAGAGCGGCGCACCGCTCTATCTGCAGCTGAGAAAAAGCATCGAGGATGCGGTCAAACGCGGGCTGATCGGACCGGGCGATGCGTTGCCTTCCGAGCGCGACATCGCCAGCAAGGCCGATATTTCGCGCGTCACCGTGCGCAAGGCGGTGCAGGACCTGGTCAAGGGCGGTATCCTCGTCCAGCGCCATGGTTCCGGCACCTTCGTTGCGCCGCGCATGGAGCGCGTCGAGCAGTCGCTGTCGATGCTGACCTCGTTTACCGAAGACATGGCGCGGCGCGGCATGGCGGTGCGTTCGGCCTGGCTCGACCGCGGCCTCTATCCGCCGTCGCCCGACGAGATGATGGTGCTCGGCCTGGCGTCGAACGAATTGGTGGCGCGCGTCGCGCGCCTTCGCATCGCCAACGACACGCCGCTGGCGATCGAGCGCGCCTCGCTATCGACAAGCGTGCTGCCCGATCCGGCGGCGATTGGTTCGTCGCTCTACGCGGCGCTGGAAAAGACCGGCAACAGGCCGGTGCGGGCGGTGCAGCGCATTTCGGCCACCAATCTCGGCGATGGCGACGCACATCTGCTGGAAGTGCCGCCGGGCATTGCCGGCCTGCATATCGAGCGTATCTCCTATCTGGCGAGCGGCAAGGTGATCGAGTTCACCCGCTCCATCTACAGAGGCGACGCCTATGATTTTGTCGCCGAACTCCGGCTGAGCGGGCCGGGCGAAGAGGGCCGGCCATGACCGCAACAACGACCCATATGCGGCGCGAGATCGAGGAGATCCCGGAGGCCACCGCCCGCCTGCTCGACGGCTCGGCCGCGGTGCTGACGGAAGCCGGACGCGGCATTCGCGAGCGCGACCCGAATTTCGTCGTCACCGTGGCGCGCGGCTCGTCCGACCATGCCGCGACCTTCATGAAATATGCCGTGGAGCTGACCGCCGGGCTGGCGGTTGCATCGGTCGGCCCGTCGATCGCCTCGATCTATGGCGCCAAGCTGAAGCTGGGCGGCTCGGCCTGCCTGGCCATCTCGCAGTCCGGCAAGAGCCCGGACATCGTCGCAATGGCGCAAGCGGCGCGGGCCGGCGGATCGCTGACCGTCGCCATCACC
>NZ_SUEG01000151.1 GCF_005063415.1 Mesorhizobium sp. | reverse complement strand
CTTTCAGATAGTCGGCGTCGTCGGCGGCGGTGCGGCCAATCCGGCCTGGACAGCGATCCGGCAGCGCAAGCTTGGCGTCGCTCTCGTGCTGGCTCTTTCGGAGGAGGCTGCTGCCGGCACGGCGCGGCTGGCGCTGATGGGCGCAAGCGGAGCGGGGCTTTTATGACGACCAAGGCAATTCAACACCTCGATGGCATCGCCGCGCTGATCGACCGCTATCAGGTGTTCCTGCTCGACCAGTTTGGTGTGCTGCACGACGGCACCAGCGCCTATCCAGGTGCTGTCGAAGCCTTGTCGGCACTCAAGCGCGCCGGCAAGACCATCGTGCTGATCTCGAATTCCGGCAAGCGGGCGCAACCCAATGAGCGCCGCCTGCTGAAGCTCGGCTTCGAACCGGGAAGCTGGGATCACTTTGTCTCCTCCGGCGAGGTGGCCTGGCGCTCCTTCCATCAAATGGCGGCATCCGGAGCCCTGCGCCCGCAGACAAAATGCCTGCTGATCCGCCGCGACAATGACCGTTCGGCTGTCGACGGCCTGCCCTTCATCCTGGCCAAGGACGGCGACGATGCAGAACTGGTGCTGATTTCCGCCAGCGAGGGCGATCGCTACGACCTCGACCATTATCGCCGGCTTCTTGGTCCGGCGGCGGCGCGCCGGGTGCCATGCTTCTGCACCAACCCCGACAAGATCATGCTGACTGCCGTCGGCCCTCGCTTCGGCGCCGGCCGGCTCGCCGATCTCTATGAGAGCCTCGGCGGCAGCGTGGCGCGCATTGGCAAGCCCAATCCGCAGATATTCGAGGCAGCGCTGGCACTGGCGGGCCACCCGGAGCGCGACAACGTGGTCTGCGTCGGCGACAGCGTCGAGCACGACATCGCCGGCGGCAACGGCGTCGGCGTCGCGACGACGCTGGTCCTGTCGGGCATATTGGCGGGGGTGCCTGACCTGGAGGACGTTTTCGCCACGCTGAACGCCCGTCCCGACTACATCGCAGATAGCTTCAGGTTTCGCTGAGTTGTTAAGGCGAGACAAAGCTAATCGAGTTTGAAACGCCCTATCACCGGCACATGGTCCGAGGGCCGTTCCCAGCCGCGCGCCGGCCGCAGGATTTCATAGCCGGCAAAATGCGGCACCAGGTTTGGCGACGACCAGATATGGTCGAGGCGGCGGCCGCGATTTGAGGCCTGCCAATCCTGGGCGCGATAGCTCCACCAGGTGTAGAGTTTCTCCTCGAATGGCACATTGAGCCGCATCAGGTCGATCCAGTCGCCGGCGAGCCGCATTGCCTCGAAATTTTCCGTCTCGACCGGCGTATGGCTGACGACGTTGAGGAGCTGCTTGTGCGACCAGACATCGTGCTCGAGCGGCGCGATGTTGAGATCGCCGACCAGGATCGAGCCGGAAACCTCGTCATGTTCGGCGCGGACGGCGTTCATCTCGGCAACAAAATCGAGCTTGTGCTTGAACTTGCGGTTGACGGTCGGGTCGGGCTCGTCGCCGCCGGCCGGAACGTAGAAATTATGCAGCAGGATCGTCTTACCGCCGGCCTTGACGGTGACCGACAGATGCCGGCTGTCGTCGATGTCGCAGAAGCGGCGCTTTTCGACGATCTCGATCGGACGGCGCGCTATGGTCGCAACGCCGTGATAGCCCTTCTGGCCATGGAAGGCGATGTGCTCGTAGCCGAGCTTGCGGAACGCCTTCTCCGGAAACAATTCGTCCGGAACCTTGGTTTCCTGCAGGCAGAGCACGTCCGGCGCCTGCTCGACCAGCAGGCGCTCGACGATCGGCATACGCAGCCGGACGGAGTTGATGTTCCAGGTAGCGACGGAAAACGGCATGTGGGGTTCCGGACAACGCAAGATCCGCCGGATGGCTCCGACGGAAGTCAATCGCGGAAACTACTGCCAGCCGCGCACCGCAAAAACAAGCCGGCCGCACCAACGCGGAAAGCCATCCCGCAGCAGTAGAAAGTTACCGCGTCTTGGTGTTCAGCTCCCGGTTGGCCGTATAGTCGATGGCGAAGGTGTCGGGGGCGAAGCTGACGCCCTCCTTGGTGTTGAAGATCATCACCGTTGTGTCCTTGCCTTGCGCATCGGTGATGGTCCACTGCCGCAATTCATAGGATTTCGGATCGAACATCATGGTGATCTTCGAATTGCCGAACACCGATTTGTCGGCAAGCTGGATAGTGGTGAGATCGTTTTCTTCCTTGACGCTTCTGACGCGTCCGCCCGAGAGATCGATCTTGTCGTCGAGCAGCAGCTTCAGCGGCGTCTTCGACAGCGGGTAGAGATCGGAGGTCCGCAGCTTCTTGTTGAGGATGACCACCGACTTGCCGTCGGATATCACCCTGAAATTCGAGGCGCCGTCATAATTGAAGCGGATCTTGCCCGGCCGTTCCAGAAAGAACTTGCCGCCGGTCTGCTCGCCCTTGGGTCCGAACTGCACGAACTCGCCGCTCATCGATTTGACCGAGGAGAAATGATCGGCGATCTTCTGCGCCGTCGCCGGAACCGCTGCTTGCGCCGACGCCAGCAGCTGGAAGCCGGGCACGACGTTGGCGGTTGCGGCACCGGCCAGGACCAGACCGAGGCCGAGCACCTGCCGGCGGGTTGGGGCGAAATCCCTGCTTGGGGCGAGAGTTGCGTTTTTCATGCCGGTCACCATCATCTGATTGCTTGCTCGTTATATTGGTCTGCCCCCCCAGTTGGGCTTAAGTTTGGCAGGCCGCACGGCGCCCATCCGTTGCAACGCGCCGAGAGGTTCAAAGTTGCCGGCGCGGATGCGCTCTAGAACTTGTCGTCCTCCGTCGGCACCAGGATTTCGCGTTTTCCGGCATGATTGGCCGGGCCGACAATGCCTTCCTTCTCCATCTTCTCAATGATCGAGGCGGCGCGGTTGTAGCCGATGCCGAGCCGGCGCTGGATGTAGCTGGTCGAGGCCTTGCCGTCGCGCAGCACCACCGCAACCGCCTGGTCGTAGGGATCGTCGGAATCCTCGAAATTACCGCCGTCGCCGCCGCCACTGCCCTTGCCCGTCGGCTCATCGTCATCCTTGTCGTCGTCCTCGGTGATGGCGTCGAGATATTCCGGCACGCCCTGCAGCTTCAGATGCGCGACGATCTTCTCCACCTCGTCGTCGGAGACGAAGGGACCGTGCACGCGCTGGATGCGGCCGCCGCCGGCCATGTAGAGCATGTCGCCCATGCCGAGCAGCTGTTCGGCGCCCTGCTCGCCCAGGATGGTGCGGCTGTCGATCTTCGACGTCACCTGGAACGAGATACGGGTCGGGAAATTCGCCTTGATGGTGCCGGTGATGACATCGACCGACGGCCGCTGCGTCGCCATGATGACATGGATGCCGGCGGCGCGCGCCATCTGCGCCAGGCGCTGCACCGCGCCTTCGATGTCCTTGCCGGCGACCATCATCAAATCGGCCATCTCGTCGATGATGACGACGATGTAGGGCATCGGCTCGAGGTCGAGGTTCTCCGTCTCGTAGATCGCTTCGCCGGTCTGGCGGTCGAAGCCGGTCTGCACGGTGCGCGAGATCCTTTCGCCTTTTTTCTCGGCCTGCTGCACACGCGCGTTGAAACCGTCGATGTTGCGGACGCCGACTTTGGACATCTTGCGGTAGCGGTCCTCCATCTCGCGCACAGTCCATTTCAGCGCCACCACCGCCTTCTTCGGATCGGTGACGACCGGCGTCAGAAGATGCGGAATGCCGTCATAGACCGAGAGCTCCAGCATCTTTGGATCGATCATGATCAACCGGCAGTCCTGCGGCGTCAGCCGGTAGAGCAGCGACAGGATCATGGTGTTGATGGCGACGGACTTGCCCGAGCCGGTGGTTCCGGCGACCAGTACGTGCGGCATTTTGGCGATGTCGACGATCACCGCCTCGCCATTGATGGTCTTGCCGAGCGCCAGCGCCAGCTTGGCCTTGGTGGTTTCGAAATCGCGGCTGGCCATGATCTCGCGCAAATAGACGGTCTCGCGCTTGGCGTTCGGCAGCTCGATGCCGATGGCGTTGCGGCCGGGCACCACGGCGACACGGCAGGCGATGGCGCTCATCGAGCGGGCGATGTCGTCGGACAGGCCGATGACCCGCGACGATTTGATGCCGGGCGCCGGTTCCAGCTCGTAGAGCGTGACGACCGGGCCTGGACGCACATGGATGATTTCGCCTTTGACGCCGAAATCCTCCAGCACGCCCTCGAGCAGGCGAGCGTTCTGCTCGAGGGCGTCCTTGGACAGGCTGGCGTCGCGCACCACGTTCTTCGGTTCCGACAGGAAGTGCAGCGACGGCATCTCGAATTTTTCCGAGCCGATCAGCGAAGTCTGCGCTTCGCGCTGGACCCGGGCGCCGGGTGCCGGCCGCGGCGCCGGCGCCTCGACGCGTGTCGCCGCGTCGGAGCGGAAGTTCTGCACCTTCGCCGTCGGCGCGGCGCGGCGTTGGCCGGCCGGCTCGGGCGCGAAATCCATGTCGTCATTGTCGTCGTTGTCGAAGACATCGGCATCGTCGGGGTCGATCGAGGCACTGCGGTCGTTGACCATTGCGGCGAAGAATTCCGGCTCGACGCGAGCGCGCCCGCCCGGGCTCATCCGCGCCTCGGCGAACTCGGCCGATTCGACCCTTTCGGCCGCCCGCCGCCAGGCGCTGGGGCGCGGCTCCATCTCCGGCTCGAAATCGTCGCGCTCGCGCCGGCGCGCGGCGCGGCGGCGCAGATAGGCGCGCAGCGACAGCCACCAGTGGGTGATCGCGCCAAGCGCCAATATGCCTTCGTCGCCCTCATCCTCTTCATTGTCGAAAAGCAGCTCGTCCTGCGGATCGGGCACGGCAGGCTGTTCGAGAACGGCGAAGCCGTTCTTGCGTGAAATCAGCGCCGAGCCATACAAGAATACCCACAGCGCCGGCGCTGCCAGGAGCACGGCGAGCACGCTGGCGACGAGGCCGGTCGGATAGCCGCCGATGACCAGGCCGGGAATGTTGAGCACCATATCGCCGAATACGCCGCCGAGGCCGGTCGGCAGCGGCCATGTCTTGGGCGGCACCACGCAGCCGGCAATTGCCGCGCCAAGCAGCGAAAACCCGAACCAGGCCAGCGCCCGTTTCGGCAGCCGGTCGACGCCGCGCGCAGTAAACAGCAGAAATCCCCAGATCACCGCCGGCACCAGCGCCGCAACGGCGGCAAGTCCGAAGAACTGCATGGCAATGTCGGAAAAGACGGCGCCGGCATAACCCATTGCATTGGTGACGATATTATCGGTGGCGTGCGAGAAGCTCGGATCGGCGACGTTCCAGGTGGCAAGGGCGGCGACGCCGAAGCCAACCAGAGCAAACAGCCCGGCACCGACCAGCCGGCCGACCTGGCGCCTCGCGAACGCCCGGATGCCGTGCCCCGTATCGGCCAGCGCAAGCGGTGCTGAAGCCCCTGAACGCATGCTCTTCCTCGTCTGTCGTTGCCCGGCCGGGTGCGGACGCGCAACACGGCAGATTCGGTTGTCAGACTAGCGGCGGGAAGGTTAAGGGCGCATTAACCATGGGCGATCTGCGTCTCAGGGACGATCGCAAGATGCCATGCCTGACTTCCCATTCGAACATGACGCTGTCCCTGCGACAGGTATTGGCTCGGCGACAATGGCGGGGCACGCGTGCCCGCCATTATCTGCATCGTGCTGACGAAACGATCCGGCCGCGGCCTGATCGAGATTGTCAGTTGGCGCCGCCGAGTGCCTGCCCATTGGCGCAGAATTCGGGCATGTGGCTTGCTCATCGCCGCATCGTTGCACCTTGATCAAGCGATCGTGATCGAGTCATCACGGCCGCCTGCGCACAAAAAAATGAGGCCCGGAAGGTTTCCGGGCCTCAAGGCGTGAGCCCTTTCGGGAGCATCACGACGGGATATTCCCGGCACCGGCAAAACACCGGTGCCAGCCAATTGCCTTAACCTTACGGCACCACTTCGCCGTGCTGGCTGATGTCGAGCCCTTCGACCTCTTCCTGGGTGGAAGGACGCAGGCCGACCAGCGCCTTGACGATGTAGAGGATCACGAAGCTCGCGATCGCCGTCCACAGGATGGTGAAGACGATACCGTAGAGCTGCTTGCCGACAGAGGCACCCGAGCCGAGGCTGTTGATGGCCGGATCGGCGAGCACGCCGGTGAGCAATGCGCCGATGATGCCGCCGATGCCGTGCACGCCGAATGCATCGAGCGAGTCGTCATAGCCGAACGCGTGCTTGAGCTTGACGGCCGAGACGTAGCACAGCACGCCGGCGACGATGCCGACGATGAAGGCGCCGGTCGGATTGACGAAGCCGGAAGCCGGTGTCACCGCAACCAGGCCGGCGACGGCGCCCGAGATGATGCCGAGAATGCTCGGCTTCTTGGCGACGATCCATTCGGCGAACATCCAGGCGAGCGCCGCAGCGGCAGCGGCAACCTGGGTGTTCAGCATCGCAGCACCGGCAAGGCCGTCGGCAGCCAGTTCCGAACCGGCGTTGAAGCCGAACCAGCCGACCCACAGCAGCGAAGCGCCGATGACGGAGTAGACGAGGTTGTGCGGCGCCATGTTGGTGGTGCCATAGCCTTCACGTTTGCCGAGAACCAGCGCGCAGACCAGGCCGGCAACACCGGCATTGATGTGAACGACCGTGCCGCCGGCGAAATCGAGAACGCCGGCTGTGCCGAGGAAGCCGCCGCCCCACACCCAGTGCGCGATCGGGGCGTAGACCACCAGCAGCCACGCGCCCATGAAGATGAGCAGCGCCGAGAACTTCATGCGTTCGGCGAAGGCGCCGGCAATCAGCGCCGGCGTGATGATGGCGAAGGTCATCTGGAACATCGAGAAGACGAACTCAGGGATGTTCGCCACCCCCGGCAGCCACAGCGACGAGGTGGTGATGCCGTTGTGGAAGAACTTCGAGAAGCCGCCGAGATAGGCATTCATGCCGCCGCCATCCGAGAAGGCCAGCGAATAGCCGAACATGAACCACAGCACCGTCACCAGGCAGGTGATGGCAAAGCTCTGCATGATGGTGGCGAGCACGTTCTTCTTGCGCACCATGCCGCCATAAAACAGCGCCAGGCCCGGTATGGTCATCATCAGCACCAGCGCCGTCGAGGTCAGCATCCAGGCGGTGTTGCCGGTGTCGAGCGCGGGCGCAGGGGCAGCCGGTGCTGCCGGAGCCGCTTCCTGCGCGAACGCAGCAACCGTGCCCAGTGCAGCGAGAGCGAGCGAGCCCAAAACGGCCGCGCGTCCCGTTATCTTCAAGGTGGAAGGTATATTCATTGAACTCTCCATTGGAATACGTATCCGCAGCTCAAAGCGCGTCGGTGTCTGTTTCGCCGGTGCGAATGCGCACCGCCTGGTCGATGCCGAAAACGAAGATCTTGCCGTCGCCGATCTGGCCGGTCTTGGCCGCCGCGGTGATGGCATCGACGGCCTTGTCGACCATGTCGACAGCGACCGCGACTTCGATCTTGATCTTCGGCAGGAAGCTGACCGCGTATTCCGCCCCGCGATAGATTTCCGTGTGCCCCTTCTGACGTCCGTAGCCTTTTACTTCGGTGACGGTCAGGCCCTGGATGCCGACTGCGGTGAGCGCCTCGCGCACCTCGTCGAGCTTGAACGGCTTTATGATTGCCATCACGATCTTCATAAGGTTTCACCCTTTGCTGTTGCGGGTCCCCGCGTTTGCACGACTTCGCCGATCCCCATGAGAGCCGGAGAGTGCCCGCTAGGATTCAAGCTCCGTGCCAATTGCCGAAGCAGGGTGTTAAGCTGTTGTTAAACAACGAAATCGGGAAGGTTTGTCGACGGCCTGTTCACAGGCGCGGCAGTGCATATGATTAAAAAATAGGCAAATTTCAAAAAATGCCTACTCCGCAGGCGGCCGCTTCAGCCGGATGAGTCCTTCTTGGGCAACCGAGGCGATCAACGTGCCGTCGCGGGCAAACAGCGAGCCGCGGGTAAAGCCTCGCGATCCTTGCGTCGACGGGCTGTCTTGCGTGTACAGCATCCAGTCGTCGAGCGGATGGCTGCGATGGAACCACATGGCGTGGTCGAGGCTCGCCGCCTGGATATCACGATCGAAAATGGCTCGGCCATGGGCAAAGGTCGAGGTGTCGAGCAGCGTCATGTCGGAGAGGTAAGCGAGCACGGCCGCCTGCGTGGCACGGTCGGCCGGCACCGGGCCGGTGGTGCGGATCCAGATGTTCTGCTTCGGCTCGAGCTTTTCCCGGCTGGTATAATGCTTCAGCATCACCGGCTTCATCTCGATCGGCCGGTCGCGCTCCCAATAGCGTTTGATGCCGTCGGGCACGGCTTCGCCGAACTTGCCCAGCAATTCGCGCTGCGACAGCAATGTGTCGGGCGCCGGCACGTCCTGCGGCATCGGCACCTGATGTTCGAGGCCGACCTCATCCTGCTGGAACGAGGCTTCCAGCGAAAAGATCGCCTGGCCGTGCTGGATCGCCACGACGCGGCGCGTGGTGAAGGAGCCGCCGTCGCGGATGCGGTCGACCTCGTAGATGATCGGCACCTTGGTGTCGCCCGGCCGCATGAAATAGCCATGCAGCGAATGCACGTGGCGCTCGGGCTCGACCGTTCGCTGCGCGGCGACCAGCGCCTGGGCGATGGTCTGGCCGCCGAAGATGCGCTGCCAATCGAGCTTGGGGCTGCGACCACGATACAGGTTGTGTTCCAGCTGCTCGAGGTCGAGAATGCCGAGAAGCTCGTCCATGGCTGCCGTCATCTTGACCTCGCCGCAAAATTACCATGGCGGTTTCCGACAGGAACAGCGGGCAGTCAAGGGCGGAATGCCCGGCGACAGTCAGGCTGCGAAAGGAATTGCCATGGTCGACAGCAAGAATTCGCTCGACGTTCTGGTCGCCGGTGCCGGTTATGTCGGCTTGGCCGTCGCCGTGTCGCTGAAGCAGGCGCGGCCGAGCCTCGCAGTCGCCGTCGTCGATGCCGCACCGGCCGGCGTCTGGCGGAAGGACGGCCGCGCCTCGGCGATTGCCGCCGCCGCTTGCCGCATGCTCGACCAGCTCGGCGTCTGGAACGAGATCGCGCCGGAGGCGCAGGCGATCACCGAAATGATCGTCACCGATTCGCGCACAACGGATCCGGTCCGCCCCGTGTTCCTCACCTTCGACGGCGAGGTCGCGCCCGGCGAACCGTTTGCGCACATGGTTGCCAACAAGGATTTGAACGGCGCCTTGCGCCGGCGTGCCGAACAACTCGGCATCGGCATCATCGAAGGCGTGGCGGTCAGCGCCTTCGATACCAACGGTGCCGGCACCACCGTGCATCTTGCCGACGGCGCGACGCTGAAGGCGCGGCTGCTGGTTGCCGCCGACGGCGTCAATTCGAAGCTGCGCGACATGGCCGGCATCAAGACGGTGAAATGGGAGTATGGCCAGTCCGGCATCGTCTGCACGGTGGCGCATGAGCGGCCGCACAACGGCCGCGCCGAAGAGCATTTCCTTCCCGCAGGCCCGTTTGCCACGCTGCCACTCAAGCCGGGCAAGGACGGCACCAACCGCTCGTCGATCGTCTGGGTCGAACGGTCGCAGGATGCCGAAAAACTGGTCAGTGGCGACACCCTGGTCCTGGAATATGAGCTCGAGCACCGCTTTGGCCTGAAACTCGGCGAAATCCATATCGCCGACAAGCCGCGTGCCTGGCCGCTCGGGCTGATCATTGCGCGCGCCTTCGTCGCGCCGCGCATCGCCTTGGCCGGCGACGCCGCCCACGGCATCCACCCGATCGCCGGCCAGGGTCTCAATCTCGGCTTCAAGGACGTGGCGGCGCTGGCGGAAGTGGTGGTCGAGGCCGACCGGCTCGGCCAGGACATCGGCGCGCTGGACGTGCTCGAGCGCTACCAGCAATGGCGGCGTTTCGACACGGTGCAGATGGGCATCACCACCGATGTGCTGAACCGGATGTTTTCCAACGATTTCGGCCCGCTGCGCACTTTGCGCGACGTCGGCCTCGGCCTCGTCGAGCGCATGCCGCGGCTGAAGGGGTTCTTCATCCGCCAGGCGTCCGGTCTGTCCGGCGACACGCCGCGGCTTTTAAAAGGGGAAGCCATCTAGCGCCCACAAAAGGTAGTAGAAAACCACAACAGCAATCAGGATGCCGAACATGAACCGCCCGGCCCTGGATTTCCTCAATCGGTCTTCAAAGAGCACGCCGATCAGATCGGCTACTTGCGCCACCACATAGGCCACTGCTTCCATTTGCACCCTGGATCTTCGACGTACTGGTCTTGATGTGGGTACGGCTCTCTTTCATTCAAAGGTGGACTGCATTGGCTTAGTTGACCTCGAAGCCCAGTTTCTGGCGCAGCCGCAGCATTCGCTGGTCGGAAATCTGCAGGCTTTGCCCGTCGGCTTCCGCCGCCCGGCTGACCATCTGCAGCAGATCGCTCCTTTCGGCCGCGTCGAGCCGTTCGCGCAGGAACGGCGCCAGCTTGTCGATGACGACCGTGGCGTCGTCGATTTGCGATGCCGCCCATTTGGCGTAGATCACCGCTTCATCGGTCTGCTTTTTGTCGGCAATCTCCGAGATCACCGATCGAATGGCAGCTTCGCGTTGCGGCAGAACAGGGCCGTGTTCCGAAATGATCGCGGTGATCAGCGTCGCGGCGGCCACGACCGGATCGTCGATCGCCGTCAGCGGCGAGAGCGCCGCCTGCTTGCGCAGTTTCTTGCGGCGGATATTGCCCTGGACGCGGCCAACGACGTCGGCAACCTCACGCGCCGCGTCGTTCATGGTCTTCAGCCTGTACCACCAGAACGCCGCTGCCCCCAGCAGGCCGATCGCAGCAATCAATATATGCATGCCCCAAGATCCCCCAATCTCAGGCGACGATAGGAGAAGTATTGCTTCGCTTCAACACGCAAAAGTTGCGTGCAACCAAGAAAACGACGGTCCGCCCGCGCCGTTGGCCGCCAACTGCCGAGACACCTTTATGACCCCGGCACGTTGTAGATCGCCCGCACCTCGATCGTGCCGATTTCGGCCAGCGGAATGCCGCCGGCGATCTCCAGCGCCTCGTCAAGGTCCTCGGCCTCGATCATGACGAAACCGAGCAACTGCTCCTTGGTTTCGGCGAAGGGGCCGTCGGTGACCAGCCGCTTGCCTCTGCGCCGGCGCACAGTCTTCGAGGTCTGCACCGATTGCAGCGCCTGCGCGATGATCAGGCGGCCGCTTTGCGCCACCGACCTGTCATAGGCCAGCGAATCGGCGTCGAGCTTGGCCATCCTCTCGGGCGTCATGGCGTAGAGGTCTTTTTCTTCACCGTAGACCAGGCAAACGTATTTCATCTTTACCTCCATTCCTGGGTTGGACCGTAGGACGAGGCGACGGAAACGTCAGCCGGACCTTTGGCCGCTGCATAATCGAGAAAGGACACCGCGATGCCGATGATGGCAATCGCCGCAAGCAGCCGGCCGAAGCCGGAAGGCGGCACGCGCGACCAGTCGGCTTGTTGTTCACCGGCCCTGTGGCTGGTGCTTGTCCGGTGAGCAGAAAACAGATTGTTCATGTGGTCCTCCATCCGGCCACCAATTTCATGGCCGCCCGCAGGACGGCCGGGACAGATGGAAGTCGACATTTTTGCACGCATATTTTTTTCGCGATTTTTTTCCCGAGCGATTTTGCCCGACCATGCTGCTGTCGATACGAAAGCGCGGGTGGCCTTCGCTCCCGCGCGCGCTATAGTCGACTGGATGCCGATCACGGGCTCAGCCACGACAATCAAGGAGGAATTGATGGACCGCACCGCCAACGCCGTTTGGAAAGGCAGTTTCAAGGAAGGCAAAGGCACACTCGAAACCCAGAGCGGGACGCTGAAAAGCACACCCTATTCGGCCAAGATGCGTTTCGAGGACGAGAGCGGCAAATCCGGCACCAACCCGGAAGAGCTGATCGCCGCCGCCCATGCCGGCTGCTACGCAATGCAGCTTTCGCATTTTCTCGCCGAGAACGGCACGCCGGCTGCCGAGCTCGACGCCAAGGCCGTGGTAACGCTGGTCCCCGGCACCGGCATCACCGGCAGCGCGATCACGCTGGTCGGCAAGGTGCCGGGCATCGATGCCGCCAAGTTCAAGGAATTGGCCGAGAAGGCCAAGGCCGAATGCCCGGTCTCGAAAGCGCTCGGCGCCATCAAAGTATCGCTCGACGCCAGGCTCGGGTGAGCCGCCAAACGAACGTCGGCGATCCTTCGCGCCCCCCTCTGCCCTGCCGGGCATCTCCCCCTCAAGTGGGGAGATTGGCAGTTTTGGCGACGGCTCTCGTCCTTCAACCTTGGTGATTGGCGAAAGTGGAGATGACAGCGCAATCTCCCCCTTGAGGGCAGGGGAATCGCATATGGCGATTTTGGGGTTGAGTTTAGGCTGAGAAAGGAT
>NZ_SUEG01000150.1 GCF_005063415.1 Mesorhizobium sp. | reverse complement strand
TCGATATGGGTGCGGCCGGCGGTGTCGAGGATGACGACGTCATGGCCGCCGAGCTTGGCCGCCTGCACGGCGCGGCGGGCGATATCGACCGGCGTCTGGCCGGCGACGATCGGCAATGTGGCGACCTTGACCTGCTCGCCGAGCTGGCGGAGCTGCTCTTGCGCGGCGGGGCGCCGCGTGTCGAGCGATGCCATCAGGACCTTCTTGTTTTGACGGTCGGTGAGGCGCCTGGCGATCTTGGCCGAGGTCGTCGTCTTGCCGGAACCCTGCAAGCCGACCATCATGATGACGACCGGAGCCGGTGCGTTGAGGTCGATGGCGACGCCCTCGGCGCCGAGCATCTCGACCAGCTCGTCATGGACGATCTTGACGACCATCTGGCCGGGCTTGATCGACTTGACCAAGGCGGCGCCGACGGCCTGCTCGCGCACCTTGTCGGTGAAGGAACGCACCACTTCCAGCGCCACGTCGGCCTCGAGCAACGCACGGCGCACCTCGCGCAGCGCCGCCGAGACATCAGCCTCCGACAAGGCGCCGCGGCCGGTGAGGCCGTTCAGGATCGAACCAAGGCGCTCTTGCAGGGACTCAAACATTGGTCAACCCACCGCGCGACAGCGCCTTGGATTGATTTTGATCCCTGTCGGGCCGATGGCCCTCCACGCCTCTTGTGCGTTCCTGTAGCGATTCAAACATTCTTTTTCCTTTTCCCTGGCACCCGGATGATGCCCGAGAGGTAATGCGTTCGCGCCAACTGTCCAAGCAAAAGCCGGTCCGGGCAAAGCCCAAAGCCAAAAAGCACCCGGGGGCGCACAGCGCTGCCGGGTGTTGGCCTCCGGGATCGATTTACAGCACTTCACCTCAAAGAGGTTTTGGCGTCCCGGTCGGTTTGCTCGGAGGAATACTCGTCGCGGAATTCGCGGCGTGTAGACAGGAAATCGGCCGCAGAGTCAAGCTTTGGTCAAGCTTTGCGCCAGATATGCTCAGAACGACCGTGCAAGGCGCATCAGCGCACGCTGCTGGCGTGGGCCATATCCGGCTCGACCTTCAGCGGCGAGCGCGGATGCAAAAGCAGCAGAACGGTCAACAGGCTGCTGACGATGCCGATCGCAGCGATGAGGACGGCGTCTGAAGTCGTCCAGCCGGCGGCTTCGAGCGGCTTGGCGTTGAACAGGGCGAAAGAATTATAGCTTTGCTGGTGCGAAATCAGCAGGAAGCCGGTGAGATTGTTGCCGAGATGGGCGCCAAAGCCGGCACCGAGATTGCCGGTTGCGTAGACCAGAAGTGTCAGCAACAGCGCAAAGGCGGCGATCGAGGCCAGCACGCAGGCATTGATGGCGGCCGTCGAACTCGGGCTCCAGTGCAGCGAGGTGAACAGCAATCCTGGCAGCAGCGCCCAGATGAAAGGGTTCTGGAACCGGCTGGCCAGGCCCCTGAGCAGATAACCGCGAAACAGCATCTCCTCCGACGAGGTCTGCAGAAAGGTTAGGGCGGCGATCGGGATCAGGAACAAAAGCCACGAAGATAGGCCGATCGTACCGCGGGCGATATCGGGCTGAAGGCCATAGAGCAGGATCTCGGAAAGCAGCGAGGTGATCAGCACCGCGGCTAGCCCTTTCAGGAACCCCGACCACGAAATGCGCCGGCTGACGCCAATCAGGGCGATCAGCTTCTCGCGATGGATCCAGCGCATGGCAGCCCAAAGGCCGAGCCAGATTCCGGCAAATGAAGCCAGCGCCGCGAGAATGCCCGCAGGAGAGGTCATGAAATCCTGCACCGCTCCTCCACTTGGCGGGGCGGTGCCAGATGATGCCTGCCAAACGGCAAAGGCATAGGTGCCGCCGAACAGCACGGCGGCAGTGGTTCCGAGCCAGAACAGGACAACGACCGCCGTTCCAAGCAGAAGCCGCGGCAAGGTGGTCTTGTTGTTGGCGGTATGCCGGTACTGTTGGAAGGCGGTTGGGTCGATCGTCACGCGGGCTCGCTGGCTGGTGCTTCGGCTCGCAAGGTCTAGAACATCGGCCCCAATGTGGAAACCGGTATTGCAGCGGCAATACCGGTCTGTGGCAATGTCGGAGTGTGAGCGGCCGCCATCACAGGGCGACCGCCCTGTTTTGCAACGTCAGCGCACGACGTACACGATACGCCGGCTGCCCGGATCGACCAGTGCCGGCTGGCCGTTCACATAGACGTAGCGGTAGTCATAGTCCGGAATCTCACGCAGCTCGACGGTGTCAGGCAACGTCGCGCCCGTCACCACCTCGCCCTCGAGATAGACCGGATCGAGCCGATGCGTACGGACATAGGTACGGATCTCGGCCGGCGGTCTCCGGATAGGCTCGATCGCCTCGCCGGCGACGATCGCTCCGGTATAGCTGTCGGAATATTCCACGCTATCGGCGGGCGGCGTCACGACGGCAATGTCGGCGCTGGCCGGACGCTGTGTCAGGACCACCCGGCTGCCGCCGAAATCGGCCGTCACATAGTCGGAATAGACCCAGCCCTGGCCGTTGGCCTCGGCGATGGTGCACCATTTGCTGTTGGCGATGCAGCCGTCGAGCGTCGCCGACTGGCCGGCGGCGAGCACGCCGATCACCGGATATTGCGGACCGGGGCCGGCGCGTACATTGAGATCAGTGATGGCCGAGACGGCGGTGTCGGCCAAAGCAGAGCCCGACATCGCTATGAGCGCTCCGGCCACCGCCGGAAACAATATGCGTTTCATGGTCTTCTCTCCGTTTCACAGTCCCTTGGGACGGAAAACGAAGCAAAGCCACATGCGTTCCGGCTAAAAGGCTTCGGCCGGCTCACGATTTGTTCCAGTAGTTTTCGGCAGGTCGGTCAAAAGCTGGTGAACAAAAGCAAGCTTTTGCGCCGCCACGTCCGAGATGACGAAGGGATAGAGATCGGGCAGGCCCATGCAGCGATTGATCGAGTTGGACGCCTCCGACAGCACCAGCCAGCGGTCGAGAATCCTTTCAAAAGGCTCTGGCCTGGAGGCGGGTTCCGATGGTGCCGGCTGCAGCTTACCGCCGGTATCGGCGCGCGGCAGCTCGTTGGCTTCAACGGTTTCCAGCCGGCCGAGCGGGAAATTCAGGGCATGCACCATCTCCAGCGTGTCGGTGATGTGCATGTGATGCGCCCATGTCTCGGCCCAGTCCTCCCATGGGTGCGACGTCGCATAGGCCGAGATATGGTGCTGCTGCCAGTCGCGCGGCGCGCCATCGGCATAATAGGTTTTCAGCGCTTGTTCGTAGTCGGCGCGTTCGTCGCCGAACAAGGCGCGAAAACCGGCAAGCTTCTGCGGATCGTCACGGATCAGGCGGTCCCAGTAATAATGGCCGAGCTCATGGCGGAAATGGCCGAGCAGCGTGCGGTAGTTCTCGCCCATCTCGACGCGCCGTCGCTCGCGCTCTGCCGAATCCGCCTCGGCGACGTTGAGCGTGATCCGGCCGTTGTCGTGGCCGGTCAGGATACGCTCGCCGCCGGGACCGCCGCCGATCGGATCAGCAAGAAAATCGAAAGCAAGACCGATCTCGTCGCCAACGTCCTGCTTGGGTGCGACCGGCAGGCCGAAAGCGAGCAGCGAATAGACGGCACGCTTCTTTGCCGCCTCGACACGGATCCAGCGGCGGCGATTGCCGTCGACCGACAGATCCGGGATCAACTGGTTCAGCGCACAGGCGCGGCAGAAGGCGTGGCCCGGCTCCGCCATCCAGTTGCAGGCGCATTCGTCGGCATTGGTGCAGTGAAAGGCATCGGCGCCGGGCAGCGCGAATCGCGCGTCCTCAGGATCATAAAGCACGAGGCTGGCGCAGTTCAGGCACTGCGCGTTCTCGAAATAGAGACGGTGGCCACAATGCGGGCAGTCGAAAAGCTTCATTGGCGTCTCAAATCATTCGAAATGCGGAGGACGATACGAGCAGGAGAAGGCCAAACGCCTGTCAGCTGCCCGCGTTCCTGCCGGCCGATGCTATTTTGCCGCAAGCTGGGCGACGACCTCCTTGGCCACTGCCTCGCCCGACAATCTGGCGCCGCCGCAGGTCTGCATCAGCGGACCGGCCAAATGCTCGCCGGCGAAGAAGATCTTTTCCGCCACCGGCTGCATCAGCGTGGCGCGCGCTTGCGAGCGGCCGGGCCGCGCCGCCGCATAGGCGCCGCGCACGAACCGCTCAGCGCCCCAATTGGTCATCATTGCGCGTCCGACATGTTTTCGCACGTCGCCGCCGAAGATGCCGCAGAGCCGGTCGACGACGAAGTCGATGCCGGCCGCCTCGCCCGCCGCCGACATCTCCCAGGCGAAATCGCCGCCGACGAAACCGACCATCAAATCCAGATCGAAGGGAAAGCAGAGGAAGTAGATGTCGTGCCTGGCCAGCCGCTCGATCAGCAAATCGTCGAACGGCTCCAGGCCGAGCCTTGTACCGGATATTTCCACCGGCAGCTTGGTCAGCATGCCCATCGGCAGGTCGAAGAAGGCGGCGAAATGCGCATCGGGGAGTGCAGGCGAGAACGCAATCTCCTCGAAGGCGAGCACTGCCGGTGAGGCGGTGACGACGACAGCCTTGGCGCGGATGGTACCGCGATCGGTGACGCAGGCTACGCCCGGCCCATCCCAGACGATCTTGCGCACCGGCGTCGACAGTTCCACCGGCACATCGGCACCGAAGCGGGCAACCAGCGTACCGAAACCTTCCCTGGTGAAATAGTTCGGATCGAGATCGGCGGCGGCCTGAAAGTCGCGGATCGATATCTCGTCCTCGTCGGCGCCGAAATCCATCGGCCCGGCGAAGGTTGCGGCGGCGCGCGGCGCGTGTCCCTTGGCGAGCAACGCCGAAAGGCGGTCATCGTCGCCTTCCCTCACCTGATGTGCCGCCACCAGTTCGAACAGCCTTGCGTCGGCCACCTTCATCGCGGCCTCTTCGGCTTCGCTTGCCTTTCGCTCACGGTAATAGAGATGATCGACATTCATGTCATGGTGATGAAGCGTCCAGGCGGCGGCTTTCGCCTCGGGAAAGTAGGGGTTGCGGTCCGCGGCATGCAGCCAGGCGCAGCCGATGTCGAACGGCACGCCGAAATGCTGGTCGCTGGTCCAGGCGCGGCCGCCAATGCGGTTCATCGCTTCCAACAATTTGAAGGAAAAACCGGCAGCGCGCAGGGTCTTGGCAGCCGAAAGCCCGGCTGAACCGGCGCCGATGATCACGACATCAACGTCTTCCATGCTTATTCTGTCCCCGCCACAATAATTACTTGATCGTAGGCAAATTCCCGGACATCCGCCAGTGTGGTGGATTTGAAGTTCCTGCTGTATTGAGTGCATCGGCGCAGCGCCGGGACAGTGACAAGCAGGTGTTTCGCTGGCAAATTCGCAATTGGGAACGTGATTCAGGCAACCAGGAGAGCAGCATGGCATTTCTTGCCAAGGGGAAGATGTTTGTAGTGGCCACGGTGGTGGCGGTGCTTGCGCTGGCGACGGGCGCGCAGGCAGCGGCCAGTTGTGGCAAAAACGGCGCCGGCTTCGATGCGTGGAAGCCGGAGTTTGCCGCGGAGGCCAAGGCCGACGGTGTCGGCTCGAAGGGTCTGGCCGCTCTGGCTCGCGCAACCTACGCGACAAAGACGATCTCCGTCGACCGCGCCATCCATAAGGCTTTCAGCGGCTCGGTGGAAGCTTTCATGAAGCGCCGTGGCGCGTCCGCGATCATTGCCAGGGGCCGTGCGCTGAAGAAGTCCAATGCTGCGCTGTTCGACAAGATCGAAGGGACCTACGGCGTGTCGCCGGGTGTGTTGCTCGCCATCTGGGGTATGGAGACGGGCTTCGGTTCCGCCATGGGCAACCAGAATACGGTCTCTGCCATTTTAACGCTTGCCTATGATTGCCGCCGTCCGGAGTTCTTCTATCCGCATGCCATTGCAGCCCTGAAGCTGGTTGATCGCGGAGCGCTGAGCGCCTCGTCGGTCGGTGCCGCGCATGGCGAGATTGGCCACACGCAGTTCCTGCCCGGAAATGTGTTGACGTATGGCGTAGGCAACAAAAATCTGCGCGACAAGAGCACTGCGTTGGCTTCCACCGCCAACTTCCTCAAGGGTCATGGTTGGCGGCCGGGCGCCAGCGCGCAGGCGAATATCGGCGCAATTGCTGGCTGGAATTCGGCGAGCGTCTATCAACAGGCCATCGCCCGCATGGCCACGGCGATCGATGCCGACTGACAGAAAACTCTAGAGCTTTGTTTTAACGCAATTCCGGACGGAAAACCGTTTCACACTTTTCCTGGAATTGCTCTTCGGCAGAAAGCCCGGCCACGCGCCGGGCTTTCTATTTCACGTCGAGCGCGTAGGAGCAGCCGGCGAGCACCTTGCCGGGATGTGAATCAACGGTTGAGACATTGAGCGCAATGCGCGTGGAAAATGTCATGCCGTCTGCTTCCTCGCTGCTCTCGACGAGCACCTTCTCGCCAAGGAATTTGTCCGGTGTCGCGAGTTCGGGTGTGATGCCGAGCTCGCGGGCAAGGTCCGGTGCGGAAACGCCGTCAAATACCGTCATCGGCCCGGAAGCGGTAAAGACGACGGACGCCGTTTCGCGCCCGAACACGCGGACCGGTGCAGGCAGCTGTTATTGCCGGAGGAAGGGATTGCCGGCGGGAACTTCCTTCCTACCGAGTTTTGCGGGCGCATCGGGGCGGTCGCCCAGCCAAAGGGCAAAACCGTTATATGTCGGAACGTCAGCCCCGCACTCGATCAGCGCGGCGAGGTCGAGCGAGGCGGGGTCATAGTCGTTGGCTTTGGCGACAGCCAAGTTCGTGAGAACAGCCAACGCGGGCAGGAAACCGGCTCCAAGAGTGGCCAAGCGCCTGGGCACATCACGCTCAATAATGCGCGTAGCCACTCAAGGGGCATTTCTGTGAAACGGGAGCCTGGAAGGTGCCGTCAACACCGTTTTCAGGTGCGAAACTTGAGCGTCATGGCGCCGGGGTGGCCGCTTTTGGCTTGCCCTCGATTACTACCGGGACTCCGGAATCCTGCGCGTAGCCGCTCAACGGGCATTGCTGGGAAACGGGAATCTGGAAGGGGCCGTTAAAACTTTTGCAGGTACGGAATTTGGAGTTCAGCGGGGCCGGGGTAGCCGCCTTTGGCTTGCCCTCGATGACCGTCGGGACTCGGGAACCCTGCGCGTAGCCGCTCAACGGGCATTGCTGGGAAGCGGGAATCTGGAAGGGGCCGTCAAAACTTTTGCAGGTATGGAATTTGGATGTTTGCCCCGACGGGGGTTGCGTGGATTGACACCCGGTAAAGACGGCCACCGCCGCAAGAAGAAGAAAAATTCTATTTTTCACTTGTCAAAACCCTCCGACCCGCAAGACAAGTAAGGTTAAACCATCGAAAGGTCAAACAGGAAACGATCTGAGAGCGCGGTCTCGATATATTAGGGACGCCAAATAAAACCCCGAGTATTCGCCGGTTCCTAACTTGTCTAAGCATTAGGCCGTTGGAATATCAGCCGTTGCGGTTGCGCGCCGCCAGCGTGCGCAGCCGGAGCGCGTTGAGGCGGATGAAACCTTCAGCGTCCTTCTGGTCGTAGGCGCCGCGGTCGTCCTCGAAGGTGACCAGCGCATCGGAATAGAGCGTCTTCCTCGACTTGCGGCCGGTGACCATGACGTTGCCCTTGTAGAGTTTTAGCCGCACCGTGCCTTCGACGTCTTCCTGGCTCTTGTCGATCATCGCCTGCAGCATCAGCCGCTCGGGCGCGAACCAGAAGCCGTTGTAGATGAGCTCGGCGTAGCGCGGCATGAACTCGTCCTTGAGATGGGCGGCTCCGCGGTCGAGCGTGATCGATTCGATCGCCCGGTGGGCCGATATCAGGATGGTGCCGCCGGGGGTCTCGTAGACGCCGCGCGATTTCATGCCGACGAAACGGTTCTCGACCAGATCGAGCCGGCCGATGCCGTTGTCGCGGCCGAGATCGTTGAGCGCCGCCAGCATCGTCGCCGGCGACAGCTTCTTGCCGTTGAGCGCAACCGGATCGCCCTTGAGGAATTCAATCTCGATCTCGGTGACCTCATCCGGCGCATCCATCGGCGAGATGGTGCGCTGGTGGACGAATTCCGGCGGCTCGCTCCAAGGGTCTTCCAGCACCTTGCCCTCGGAGGAGGAGTGCAGCAGGTTGGCGTCGACCGAGAAAGGCGCATCGCCCTTCTTGTCCTTCGGCACCGGGATCTGGTGGTGCTCGGCGAAATTGATGAGATCCGTGCGCGACTTGAACGACCAGTCGCGCCAGGGCGCGATGACCTTGATGTCGGGGTTGAGCGCATAGGCCGAGAGCTCGAAACGCACCTGGTCGTTGCCCTTCCCGGTGGCGCCATGGGCGATCGCATCCGCGTCGGTCTCCCTGGCGATCTCGACAAGATGTTTCGAGATCAGTGGCCGGGCGATCGAGGTGCCGAGCAGATACGTGCCTTCATAGACAGCGTTGGCGCGGAACATCGGGAAGACGAAATCGGATACGAACTCCTCGCGGACATCAACGATGCGGATATCCTTGATGCCCATCACCTCGGCCTTGCGCCTAGCCGGCTCCAGTTCGCCACCCTGGCCTAGATCGGCGGTGAAGGTGACGACCTCGGCGCCGAGCTCGGTCTGCAGCCATTTCAGGATGATCGAGGTATCAAGGCCGCCGGAATAGGCGAGCACGACTTTCTTGACGGCTTTTGCTTTCGACATGGTGGGCGGTTCCGCGACAGGGGTTCTTCGCGGGCGAGGTATCACGGCGTTTTAGGCCAGCGCAAGGGACGAACGATGCCTGGACCAGATGCTGTATCGCCCAGAGGCTGGCGAGGACACGGCTCTTGCGCTATGGCTGCGCCGTCTTTTGCCGCACCGAGACGAGACATGTCCTTCATCCCCGACACCACGACGCTTATCCAGTTCTCCATCGCCACCTTCATCCTGGCGATCACGCCTGGGCCTGATATGACGCTGTTCGTGTCGCGCACGCTGAGCCAGGGCCGCGCCACCGGCTTTGCCTCGATGGCTGGCGCCTTGTGCGGCACGCTGATCCACACCACGCTGGTGGTGGTCGGCGTCTCGGCGCTGATCGTCGCCTCGCCGATGGCGTTCTTCGTGCTGAAGATTTTCGGCGCCGGCTATCTGGTCTTCCTGGCATGGCAGGCGATCACAAAAGGGTCGGCGTTTTCACCGGAGAAGAAGAGCGGGCCGAGAATCTCGCTGTTCCGCAGCTGGGCGGCGGGGCTCGGGGTCAATCTGCTCAACCCGAAGATCATCCTATTCTTCATGACCTTCCTGCCGCAATTCGTCTCCGCGCATGATCCCAACGCGCCGGGAAAGCTGTTCTTCCTCGGCGCGATGTTCGTCGTGCTGGCGATCCCGGTGACGGCGCCGATGGTGCTGGCGGCGGAAAAATTCTCGGCCGCGATGAAATCCAGCCCGCGCGTGACGCGCGTCGTCGACTATCTCTTTGCCGGAGTTTTTTCGGCCTTCGCGCTCAAGATCCTGACGGCCCAGGCGAAATAGGGCGCATTCCTGCCTGACCATGATCTTCCGAAAAACCGGCCTCCACTTTTCGGGATCATGGTCCAATCTGACGCCAGCTTCCGGCCGAGCGCCCGGCGCTCAGCCAGTAGAAAATACCGCCGACCATGCCGCAGCCGATCACCGCCAGCATGACGCTTGTGTTGGTAACCTCGAAATTGGCATCGGCCGTCTGGTGGACGAAGCCAAGGAAGACCGCCGAGACCACAGCACCCGCCAGCGCATAGAACAGCCAGTCACGCCGGCCAAGGATCTCGGAGACGAGGATGGCGATGGCGGCCGGCATGAAGGCGAAATAGGCGACGAACAGCGCGACGAAGGGGATTGAAAACCACAGCGACGCCTGCGCCGCCGGTTGCGTCTCGTCCGTCATCAGCCCAAGAGACGCCAGGAACATGATGTTAAGGAAAGCGCTTGCCGCCAGCGAAGCAACGCCATAGCCGACAAGGATGACGGCGAAGCGGATCAGATAGGCGACCAGGCGATTCACGCCTCGCCGTGCCCCGCGATCATCATCGCTTCCAGCGCCAGCCGGTCGACTTTGCGCATGCGCTCGGAGTCCGACTTGAGCTGGCCGCAGGCGGCGAGGATGTCGCGGCCGCGCGGCGTGCGGATCGGCGAGGCATAGCCGGCATTGTTGATGTAGTCGGCGAATTTCTCGATCGTCTCCCAGTCCGAGCACTGGTAGTTGGTGCCCGGCCATGGATTGAACGGGATCAGATTGATCTTGGCGGGGATCCCCTTGAGCAGCTTGACTAGCGCCTTGGCGTCTTCGATCGAATCGTTGACGTCCTTCAGCATGACATATTCGAAGGTGATCCGCTTGGCGTTGGACAGGCCGGGATAGGCACGGCAGGCAGCGATCAGCTCGTTCAGCGGATACTTCTTGTTGATCGGCACCAAAAGATCGCGCAGATCGTCATTGGTGGCGTGCAGCGAGATCGCCAGCATGACGCCGATCTCCTCACCGGTGCGGAAGATCTCGGGCACGACGCCCGATGTCGAGAGCGTGATGCGCCTCTTCGAAAGGGAAAGCCCGTCGCCGTCGGATGCGATCAGCAGCGCCTTCTTCACCGCCTCGAAATTGTAGAGCGGCTCGCCCATGCCCATCATGACGACGTTGGACACTTTCCGGCCCTCGGCCGGCACGATGGCGCCGTCGGGTGTGTCGCGGTCGGGGAAATCGCCGAGCCTGTCGCGGGCGGTCAAAAGCTGGGCGAGGATTTCCTCGGCGGTCAGGTTGCGCACCAGCTTCTGCGTGCCGGTGTGGCAGAAGGAACAGGTCAGCGTGCAGCCGACCTGCGAGGAGATGCAGAGCGTGCCGCGGCCTTCTTCGGGAATGTAGACGGTCTCGATCTCGACCGGCCGGCCGGCGCCGCGCGGCGGAAAGCGGAACAGCCATTTGCGCGTGCCGTCGGAGGAAATCTGCTCCTCGACGATCTCGGGCCTGGCAACGGTGAAATGCCTGTCGAGCGCGGCGCGCAGATCCTTGGAGATGTTGAACATGCCGGCAAAATCGGAAACGCCGCGCACATAGATCCAATGCCAGAGCTGTTGGGCGCGCATCTTCGCCTGGCGCTCCGGCACGATGCCCGCCGTGACGAGGGCGGCCCCGAGTTCGGCGCGCGTCAAGCCGATCAGCGACGCCTTTTCAGGCGTCGTGCGGGTGCGCAACGCGTCACGCGCGCCTTCGGCGGTAAGATCGAATGAAAGGGTCATTGTTGCGCCAACATAAGCGATTTGCGGCCGAATACAGCATCGTGCCCGAAATGAAGCGCGGCGCATAGCACAGGTTAGCGGCGGAGTCATGCCGGGGTTCTGCCTTCTCCCTCAAGGGAGAAGGAAAGACCGCACGGCCGCTGGGTCCTTTACGCTGCTGTGTTAGGTAGTCAACATCCCGGACGAGGACTCTACTTGCACTTGGCGATCGAGGCCAGCGCCGCCGAGATGCCCTTCAGCGAGAAGACGTAGGTGGTGGTGTTGCCGCGGCCGGACTTGGCCGACACCTTCATGTCGGTGCCGGTCTTCATTGCGGCGATCAGCACCGGCTCCTCGGCGGCGTTCTCGACCCAGGCCGACTTGCCGCGCGTGAACATCGAGAACGACTTCTTGTCGATGGTGACGGTGGCCTTGGAACCTTCCTGGAAGGTGTAGCCGGCGATGAATTGGGGCTCGTAGGACACTTGCTGCCCCGGCCGCTGGCTGACGAAGAAGAACATATCGCCGTGATCGAGCGTCGGCGGCTGCTTGTCGGTTGGCACCGTCAGGACATAGCAGACCTTGCCGCCGCCCGACGCCTGATAACTGTAGGTGCCCCACGCATTGTGCTGGCCGATCTTGGTTGCCGACTGCGCCAGCGCGGGCGCCGTCAAGGCCGCCAGGGCCAGGCTGGAAACTATAGCAATCAATCCGCGCATCGCTTTTCCCGTATTCCACTGGTGCGGCGGCAGGCCGGCCTGGCGTCCTGCCCGTCGCTTCATTTTGATTTAATCTGGGTTACCAAACGGTGAATTTCCCCTGAGAAAAGGATGTTCACGCCAGGAAACCGCCGCCGTCTTCGCGCTGCCGCTCGAAAAAGCGGCTGGCGCAATGTCCCTGCCGCGACTTGGAGGCCACGAAAACGGCAAGAGTTTGACTTTTCAAGCAGCTAGGTCTTGCGGCGATTCTCGCTTTTTTGAGGCGCGTGACGAATTTCCCTGCAGGCGGTACCATGTCTGCGTTCGCCGCCACGGCACTCGGCCAGGGTGCCCTCCCTGGCGGCTTTCGGGAGATTTGGTCATGGCCATTTCCGAGACAGTTCTGATCCTGGCGGGCGGCACAGTCGTCCTGGCGATCGTGTTCGGCATTCGTGTCGCCGTCCGCGCGGCGGCCAGCGGCGCGGTGCCCCGGTCGGATGGCGGAGAGGTGGCAGGCAGATCGGGCGCGCCGGACGTGCCCGGGGTCATTG
>NZ_SUEG01000014.1:18009-60371 GCF_005063415.1 Mesorhizobium sp. | reverse complement strand
GGCATTGCACGCGGGATGCATGGCGCGAAGATGCGAATGATGTTCGCCATAGTAGATGAGGACGGCGATGGCGCGCTTTCTCAAAGCGAAGTCCAGGATTTCGTCGGGCGGATATTCAACGCGGTCGATGAGGACGGTGACGGCAGCGTCGACATGCAGGAAATCCGGTCCTTCTTCCACGGAGCAGGCGCCGAGGATCAGGAGTAAGTCTCCTGCCGGTCGGCAGGAGGCCTGTCGGCCGTGGAGGGTGAAAAGCGCTGGCAACTGGATACCAGGCTGCCAGCCGGGGAGATGCGTTCCTTGGCTGGCCCTCGAACGCCGGCGGACCAATCAGACCAGCAGGGATTCGTTGGCCATGACAGAGAGAACTACTGAGAAAACCCCGACCATCGCTCGTATCTGGCGCGGCAGAACCGTGCCTGAAAAGGCGAATGCCTACGAGAGTTACAATTACGAGGCCGGCATCAAGCCGCTGATCGAGAAGGCCCTGGGCGTGCAGACCTTTCGCGAGGACACGCCGACCCATTCGGAATTCGTGACGATTTCCTATTGGGAAAACGTCGAGGCGATGGCGGCGTTCACCGGCGGCGATCCGACGAAAATCCACCATCTGGAGCGGGACGAAGAGTTCCTGATCGAGCTGCCGTCGCGGGTGCAGGTGTTGCGCATCCGCTCCAGTCACGGTCGCCTGCAATAGCCCATGGCGAGCGCCGCCCGCTTCGGCCCGATCTAGGAAATCGCCCTCAAGTCGATCTCGGTGATGTGCCAGCGGCCGAGATTTGCGGTGTACAGCTTGTCGCCCTTGAAGGCGATGTTGGTGGGATGGGCGAGCGTCGTTGCCGCCGGATCCTCGATCAGCACCTCGAGCCCGCTATCTTTTCGCCAACGATAGATGCGGCTCGGCTCGTAGCACGAGATGAACAGCGACCCGTCCGGCCCGACGGCGACGCCATCGGGGACGTTATTCACGCGGTCCACGACGAGCTGGCGAGGTCCTGCCGTGCCGTCGGCACGGATCGGCACATAGCTGACGCAGGCTGCATGGCTTTCCACGAGGTAAAGCCCATTGCCACCCGGCGCCATCGCCATGCCGTTGGCGAAAGCCATGGTCTCGCTACACCACAGGCCGCCTTCGCCGGCCTTCAAATCGAAGCGAAAAATGCCGGAGCGGTTGTCTTCGCCTACGCTGTCCGACACGTAGAGCCAGCCTCGTGTCTCGTCGACGATCGGATAGTTCGGCACGCGGATGCCAGCCGAGGCGAAGCGTTCCATATGACCCGTTCCGGCATTCCAGCGAAAGATCGCCGAATGTCTCAAATCGCAGGCAAAACAGTTTCCCGCGCTATCGAAGGCGATGCCGAGCAGAAAGCCCTCCGTGCCGCCCATGCGTTCGACCGAGCTGCCATCGGCGGCGAGGCGCAGCAGGTCGCCGGTTTCGGTGCCGCACCAGATCGAGCCGTCGCGATGGATGGCCACGCCTTCCGGATGGGCGACGCGCGGGCTGGTGAAGATGCCATCGAAGAAGACCTTCGCGGCCGACATTTCGAGCAACGGCTTTGCCATGCGCCGCCCCCTCTTCAGCCTGTTGCGGTATGCGACCGCTGCGCGGCAATACAGCGCTCGACCATCAGCCGGTCGGCCGCCAGGATCTCGGCAATCAGCGCGCCGCGCTCCTTGGCGCTGACGAATTCGAGGCGCCGCAGGCCGAGCGGGTCGATGCGGTTTCGCAGGATGTCGAGCGTCTCGTTCGAGGGCAGCGCAACCTCGCGGCAATCGGCATCGAATGTCAGGGCAAAGCCGGTGGCATCCTGGACCTGCTGGCGCGTCACGCCCGGCATGGTCTCGATGACGGCCAATTGCCGGCTCTGCCGGTCGAGCCGAAAGATGCAAAGGTCGGTGAACACCAATGCCGCGCCGGTCCGATAGCCCATCGGCTCGCGTTCGGCTTGTGTCAGCAGGCCGCGCGCCGAGCTGGCAATCTCGACCGCCTCGACCAGCGACTGCACGGAATGGCGGGGGACGTAGAGCAGATAATCGCGATGCATGTTGGCGACATCGGCCATGCCGCCTTGCCCGGGCAGCCGGATGAGGCTGCCGTCGCGCTTGCGCAGCGCAATGGTGTTGACGCGCCCACGGCGGTCGACCTGTGCGGCACCGACAATCTCATGCGTCACTGCGCCGGCCTGGTAATAGGTCGAATAGGTGTCGTCGCCGCCGGCATGGGCCACCGCCGTCTCGCAATCTAGGCTTTCGATCAGCGACAGGATCATCGGGCTCGGCGCTATGTCGAGATGGCCGCAACTCATGGTGGCGATGATCATGTCCGGCGCGTGCGTCGCCTTGGCCAGCCGGTAGGCGACATTGGCCAGCGGCGACACCGCGCCGGCACTGGCAAAGCTCTCATTGTCGAGCTCGGCAGCGATGCGGGCGGCGATGATCTCGTCGATGGACGGCTCCTTTTCGCCGTGCATGAGCCCGGGCATTGCGAGGACTGTTTCAGCGCGGACTTTTGCAGCGTCTTGAACCCGCTCCGGCATGCCTTCCGAAGGCATACTCAGGCTGTCCGACAAAGGTATTTCCTTGGCCGCGAACGCCCCCGCCAACGCTTGATAATCCGTCACGTAGAATGGCAGGCAGGAGGCGGGATAGGCGCCGCCTGGCGCCAGCGCTATGGCCGACACCTGATTGCGGGTCAAAATGCTCTGCCGGCCGTCATGCCGCAGCGCTCCGACCGGGACGATTTCCTCGACCGTGACCAGCACCTGGCGCGCCGCGCCGG
Source organism: Mesorhizobium sp. (assembly GCF_005063415.1). Classification (GTDB taxonomy): domain Bacteria; phylum Pseudomonadota; class Alphaproteobacteria; order Rhizobiales; family Rhizobiaceae; genus Mesorhizobium. The sequence goes on along the minus strand of NZ_SUEG01000014.1, from coordinate 57,592 downwards.
CCATGGCGAAATCCAGCGCTCGTGGCCCGATGATCTGGACATTGCCGCTCTCGTCGGCACGCTGGGCATGGACGACGAACGTATCGAGCCGCAAGGCCGGGATGATCCCGGTCGTGATTCCCGCGATCGGATCGGGCACGGCGATCGCGCCGGGCACGCGCGCCAGCATGCCCGAACCCTCCGGAAGCTGAAACGGCAGCGACGGCAGGTTCTGCTGCGCGGCCCGCAACGCCTGGATCATGGCCAGCGCCGTCCAGTCGCGGACCGGCACGGCATTGGTCTCGGCAGCCGCGCGGAAGCGCGGCGGCAAGCCAAAAATATCGAGGCTCGAAAAGCAGATATCGACCTCCGCCACGGCATTCGCTTCGAGAAGCAGTTCGAGTGGCAGGCCGCCGGCCCAGCAGACATAGCGAAGGTGCTTGACGCCCGAGCGGGCGATGGCCCGCAACAAGGCGATCGGCAGCCGGGCAAAATGATGGCCACCGACACCGAAGACGTCGCCGCCGCCGACCATCGCAGCCAGGCCCTCGACATCGGTGAAGCGCGGCCGGTTCGGCTTGACCAGGGACGTCATTTCGCAGCCTTCGGCCGCGCCGCGCTCTTTTCAGCAAATTCCTTGACGCGACGCTGGCCGATCTCACTGCGGTACAGGCCACCCAGGACATCGCGCTCCATGGCAAGACCGCCGGCCAGATCGCCCGACACGGCATGCGCTGTCAGCGCTTTCAGCCCCTCGATCGCTGCGGCCGGTTCGGCGGCGATCATCTCGGCGAGTTCCAGCGCCCGCGGCATCAGCCTTTCGGCATCGACGATCTCGTTGACCAGCCCGGCGCCGACGAACTCGGAAGCCGGCACGATGGCGCCGGTCATCAGCAGCAAATTGGCGCGGTTGCGGCCGAGCTTTTGGACGCTGCGCTGCGTGCCGCCGCCGCCGGGGACCAGCCCGAGCTTGATCTCGGGCAGGCCGAGCTTCGCGAACTGGTTGGCGATGACGATGTCGCAGCACAGCACCAGCTCCATGCCACCGCCGAGCGCAAAGCCGTTGACCGCGGCGATGACCGGCTTGCGGTTGTTCTCGACCGCCGCATACATGCGCGTGCCCGCCATCTGGAAGGCGTCGAACTCGATAGCTGTCTGGGCGGCATATTCCTTGATGTCGGCGCCGGCCATGAAGCCGCGCCCCTCGCCAGTCACCACGATCGCGCCGACCCCGTCATCCCGCGACAGCGCCTCGAAAACCTCGGTGATCTCGCTTTGCATCAGCCGGTTCATGGCGTTGAGCTGATCGGCGCGCCGGAAGGTGACGACTGCGACGCGCCCGGATATCTCCAAGGTGAGTGTCTGGTAAACGCTCATCGTCAGGCAGCATCCACGGTCATGTCGCCGGACGCCTCAAGTGCTGCAATCTCGCCGCTGGAGAGGCCGAACTCGGCCAGTATCTCGCGGCCATGCTGGCCGACCAGCGGCGCCGGCCGCTCTATGGTGGCCGGCGTCTCGCTCATCTTGACTGCCGGTGCGACCACCCTGACCTTGCCGCCGCGCGGATGATCGTAGCTGGTGATCATGCCCAGGTGCTTGACCTGCGGGTCCTCGGCTGCGCGGCGGATGTCCTTCACCTCGGCACACCAGATGTCGGCCGCCAGCAGCCGCGCCAGCAGGTCTTGCGTCGCAAACTTCCTGGTCTCGGCGTTGACCTTGTCGAACACCTCGTCGCGTTTGTCGAACAGCGTCTTCAGATCGTCGTAGACGGCAAGCTGCGGCGCCTCCAGCACTTCATACAGCGTCTTGAACGGGCTCATGGCGATCGACACATAGCCGCCGTCCTTCGCTTCGTAGATACCGAACGGCGCCTGCATGCCGGGGTGGCCGATGCCTGAATTCGGGCGCACGAAATCCTCGCCGAGATTGAGCACGGCGACATATTCCTGATTGAGATGCGCCAGCATGCCGGCGAGCAGATTGACCTCGATCTTCTGGCCCTTGCCGGTCTTCTCGCGATAGTAGAGCGCCGACAGGATGCCGTAGACCATGTTCATGGCGCCGATCTGGTCGGCCAGGCCGGCGCCGGCCGGAACAGGAGCCTGATCGCCGCGGCCGCTGTTGGAGATCAGCCCGGACAGTCCCTGGATCAGCATGTCCTGACCGGGACGCTCGACATAGGGGCCTTCCTCGCCATAGCCGGAGCCCGAGCAATAGATGATGCCGGGATTGACCGCCCTGAAATCCTCGTAGCCATAGCCGAGCCTGGCGAGCACGCCGGGGCGGAAATTCTGCACCACCACATCCGCCTTCTTGGCCATGTCCATGATGATGGCATGCACCTTGCGGCTTTTCAGGTTGAGCGCGATGGAGCGCTTGTTGCGGTTCCAGGCGAGGAAATTCGGGCTTTCGGAGCCGCCGACCCATTTGGCGAAGAAAGTCATGCCGCGGAACATGTCGCCGGCGCCGGCACGCTCGATCTTGATGATGTCGGCGCCCATGTCGCCGAGCAGCTGCGTGGCGAACGGCCCTTGCAGCAGATGGCTGAAATCGAGAATGCGGACGCCTTCGAGGGCCTTGTTCATTTTTGTCTCGTTGGTTGTCAAAGTAGGTCGGGTACGTAGCGGGGTGCTGCGGTGAGGCCGCCGTCGACGCGCAGGTCGGTGCCGGTGGTGAAGCCGGCAGCGTCGGAGGCCAGATAGACGGCGGCTTCGGCCACTTCGGACGGTTTGCCGATGCGGCCGAGCGGGTGCATCTTGACCCAGGCCTTGGCGAGATTGCCGCCGATCTCCTTGACCAACTTGTCGTTCATCGGCGTGTTGATGGTGCCGGGCGAGATCGAGTTGACGCGGATGTTGAGCGGGCCGAACTCGACCGCCATCTGGCGCGTCATCGCCATCACCGCACCCTTGGCGCCGGCATAGGCGGTCCAGCCGTCGAGCCCTATATGCCCTTGTGCCGAGGCCATGTTGACGATCGAGCCCGATTTCTGCGCGATCATGTGCGGCAGCGCATATTTGCAGCCGCGGAACACGCTGGTCAGGTTGACCGCGATCAGCCGGTGCCACTGCTCGTCGCTCATTTCGTGAACCGGCATGCCGCCGATGGCGATGGCGGCATTGTTGACGAGAATATCGAGATGGCCGGTCTTGCCGACGGCTGCGTCGATCAGGGCGGCGATGTCGGCCTCCTCCGCCACGTCGCAATGGACGTAGTCGGCGCGATGGCCGGCGGTGCGCAGTTCCGCGGCGAATTTTTCACCCTTCTCGTCGGCGATGTCGCCGAGGAAGACGTGCGCGCCTTCCCTTGCCATCGCCTCGCTGATCGCATGGCCGATGCCGTCGGCGGCGCCGGTAACGATTGCGGTTTTCCCTTTGAGACGATCCATATCAGCCTCCAATGGCGCGCCGGCGCTTTGCTTCGTCGAAGGCGACGGCGGCAATGATGATCATGCCGGTGATGACCAGTTGCCACTCGGTCGGCAGGCCGAGACCGCGCAGCCCGTTGGACAGGAACTGCAGGATCAGCACGCCGAGCGCCATGCCGGTCAGGCTGCCGATGCCGCCGGCAAGGCTCACCCCGCCGAGCACGGTGGCGGCGACGACCTGGAACTCGAAATTCAGCCCGGCCGTATGCTGCGCCGAACCGACGCGGGCTGCCAGGATGATGCCGGCTACCGTTGCCAGCAGCGCGCTGATGATGAAGCAGATGAACTTGACGCGGCGCACGTCGTAACCTGCCAGCCGTGCCACTTCCGGATTGCCGCCGACGGCATAGATCTGTCGTCCGAACGGCCGGTGCTGCATCATGTAGGCGAAGACGGCGAGCAGGACGATGGCGATAACCGCCGAATAGGGAATGATATTGAACAGGCGGCCGTCCGACAGCGCGATGAAGCTGTCGAGCGCGGCATCGTCTGGAATGGCGCGCTGGCCGGTATAGAGATAAACGCCGCCGCGCATGATGAACATCGTGCCCAGGGTCACGATCAGCGAGTTGATGCCGGCATAGGCAGTCAGATAGCCGTTCACAACGCCGATGATCAGCCCGAACAGCAGCGCACCGCCGATGCCGAGCACAAGCGAATTCGTGTCGTTCATGATGATGATCAGCGGCAGCGCGATGGTCGCCAGCAGCGAGCCTATCGAGATGTCGACCTCGCCGGACATGAAGACGATGGCGCAGCCGATGCCGGCGGTCAGCGCCAGCGAAGCCTGACCGAGCACATTGGTGATGTTGCGCACCGAGAAGAAATTCTCGGCGGTGAAGGAAAAGAACGCGATCACCAGGATGAGGCAGAGGAGCAATGCCAATTCCTGCCGCGCGACGAGCCGCGCCAGCATGGACGGCCCAGGTTTCATGGTGTCGGTGCTTACCAGGCTCATCGCTTGGTCCCTTCGAAAGCGTCGGCCGAATGACAGGGAATGCTGTCGCGAAGCATCATCTATCCGATCGCCGCATTGAGGATGTTCTCCTGCGTGGCCTTGTCGCGAGGCATGATCGCGGTGAGGCGGCCTTCGCATATCACCGCGATGCGGTCGGCAAGCCCCAGCAGCTCGGGCATTTCGGACGTCATCATGACGACCGCCAGGCCTTCGCCGGCGAGCCGGTCGATGAGCGCAAAAATCTCCGACTTCGCGCCGACGTCGATGCCGCGGGTCGGTTCATCGACGACGATCACCTTGAGACCTCGCATCAGCCAGCGCGAGATCAGCACCTTCTGCTGGTTACCGCCGGACAGGTTCTTGACCTGCTGGAACAGGCTGGGCGTCCGGATGCGGAAACGGTCGACATAATCCTGCACCGCCTTGCGTTCGCTGGCCTTGTCGACGAAGCCCATTCTGGCGAAGGCGCTGAGTGAGGCGAGGCTGGCATTCTGGTAGACCGGCAACTCGCCCATCAGCCCCTCGCTCTTGCGGTCCTCGGTGAGCAGGCCGATGCCGAGCCGGACGCCGGTGTGGGTGTCATGCGGCAGCAGCCGGCTGCCATCGACCGCTATGGTGCCGGAAGTGATCGGGTCGTAGCCGACGATGGCCTTGGCGAGCTCGGTCCGGCCGGCCCCCATCAGGCCGAAGAAGCCGAGGACCTCGCCGGCATGCGCCTCGAACGACACATCCTTCAGCTTCTTGGCGGTGCTGAGCCCTTCAACGGAAAGCGCGACCTTGCTGCCCGGCGCGCCGCGCTTGCGCGGGAACAGGTTTTCGATGCGCCGGCCGATCATGTCCTGGATCAGCGTGTCGTTGGTGTGTTCGCCGATCGGCCTGGTCGAGACATGGCGGCCGTCGCGCAGGACGGTCACGGTGTCGGCGATCTCGAAGACCTCGTCGAGCTTGTGGCTGACATAGAGCACGGCGATGCCGAGCGCGGCCAGCCGGCGAATGACGGTGAACAGCAGCGAGACCTCGTTCGGCGTCAGCGAGGAGGTGGGCTCGTCCATCACCACGACGCGGGCTTCGTGGGCGAGCGCGCGGGCAATCTCGACCATCTGCTGCTGGCTGACCGGCAGCGATCCCGTGCGCGCCGCCGGGTCGACGTTGAAGCCGATGCGCTTGAACAGAGCGGCCGCATCGGCACGGATCTTCTTCCAGTCGATCGAGCCGCCTTTGCCGGTCGGATAGCCCTCCAGGAAGATGTTTTCGGCGACGCTGAATTCGGCGATCAGAGCGATCTCCTGGAACACCACCTTGATGCCCTCTTTCAGGCTGTCGCGCGGCGACTTGATATCGGCCTCGCGGCCGCGCAGGCGGACGGTGCCGGCATCCTTGCCGTAGACCCCGGCCATGATCTTGATCAGCGTCGACTTGCCGGCGCCGTTCTCGCCCATCAAAGCGTGGATCTTGCCCGGCTCCAGGGTGAGGTCGACATTGTCCAGCGCCACCACGCCGGGAAAGCGCTTGCCGATGCCGCGCATCTCCAGCGCCGGCACGCTTTTGTCGATAGCCACGGTTTCGCCGGGGTGAAGGAAATCAACCGACATTGGCTCTGTTCCGCACGATGTCGAGATAGGTCGCCAGGATGATGACGATGCCCGGCACCACCATCTGCAGGTCCTGGTTCCAGCCGAGGATGATGATGCCGTTGTCGATGACCTTCAGCACCAGCACTCCAAGCAGCGTGCCGAGCAGCGAGCCGCGGCCGCCAAGCAGGCTGGTGCCGCCGAGGATGACGGCGGCAATCACCGTCAGCTCGAAGCCACGGCCGGCGGTCGGCTGGCCGGCATTCATCAGCGACGACAGGATCATGCCGGCCACGCCGACGCAAAGGCCGGTAACGACGAAGGCGAACAGTTTCAGCCGTTCCGAACGCACGCCGGAGAGACGAACCGCGCGCTCATTGGCGCCGACAGCGTAGAGATAGCGGCCGAGCGTGGTGAAGCGCAGCGTTGCCGCGGCCAGCGCGAAAATCAGCGCGGCAATGACCACGGGCAGCGGGATCGCGCCGATATAGCCGGCGCCGAGATCGGTGAAGCTTGCAAGCCGGTGGTGGTTCTGCACCGCTTCGCGGGTGAACAGATAGACGCCGCCCTGCAGCATCATCATGGTGCCGATGGTGGCGATCAGCGAGTTCACCTTGAGCCTGGTGACAACCAGGCCGTTGAACAGGCCGACCGCACCGGAAAAGGCGAGCGCCGCCAGCAGCCCGAGCGTCAGGCTGTGCGTCGAATTGAGCACGGCCATGCCGATGCAGCCGACAAAAGCCAGCGATGCACCGACCGACAGATCGACCTCCGCGGTGATGATCAGCATCGTCATGCCGGAGGCAACGATCAGCACCAGCGCGCATTGGCGCAGGATGGCGATGATGTTGGCCTCGGAGTAGAATTGCGGCGCCGCAATCGAGATGGCGATGCAGAGCACGGCCAGGATCACGCCGAGCACCAGCTGGCTGCTGCCCAGCAGCTGGCCGCCGATGAAACGGCTTGGCGCGGAGGATTGCGTAAGCTCGCTCATGTCCATTTCATTTCGGGGCCGCATCGGGTGCCGTCGCCGTTTGGAAACTGCCGGCCAAAACAGGGCGGTTGACCTGTTTTGCCGTCTGCATCCGATCCGATGCCCTTCCCGCCGTGCGGGAAGGGCTACCCGGACTCCTTACTTCTTCAGGTCGGCGGAAGTTTTCATGCATTTTTCCGGCGGCTGAAGCGCATTGACGGCGTCCCATTTGATCGTTCGTGTGGTGCCGTCGTAGTCGTAGAACTTCTTCCAGTCGTCGCCGTTCATCGGCGCGGTCGGGCTGACGATGTGTTCCGGCACCTCTTCGCCGTTGAAGAGCTTAACCGCTGCATCGATGGCGGTGTAGCCTTCCTTTTCCGGGAACATCGCGGCCTCGATTCGATAGGACGGCTCGTTCTGCATGGCATTGATGAAGGCGAGGCCTTCGCCGCCGGTGCCGACCGTCAACAGGCTGTCCTGCGACTTGCCGGCCGCTTTCCAGGCCTGAAGGCCGCCGAGCGACGAGGAATCGTTGATGCCGTAGATGATGTTGATGTCGGCGTTCTTGGCAAGTGCCGCCGAAGAGACCTCGAGCGCGCGATCGGGATTGCCACCGCCATCGAGGTCGTGGACCATGACCGCGTCGGGGATGATGGTCTTCAGGCCGTCCATGAAACCCTGCGACCGCAGCACCGTGGCGGACAGCAGCGGCAGGCCGACATTCATCACCTTGGCTTTGCCTTCGAGCTTTTCCTTGGCGTATTTGCCGGCTTCGGCGCCGGCGGTGTAGCCGGTGTCGTAGTCGCAGATCGCGACCATTGTGGTCATGCCCTTGACCGGATTGCCTTCGAGCACGACCGGAACGTTGTTGGATTTCGCTTGGCGCAGCAGCGGCACCACGCCCTCCTCGTTGACGGGCGTGACAATCAGCACGTCGACGCCCTTGGCCATGAAGTCTTCGGCGGCGGAAACCTCCTTGGCGATGTCGAGATTGGCGTCCTGCACCTCGAGCTCGATGCCGAGTTCCTTGGCGCGGGCCTGCATGCCCTTGATGACGTTCTGATACCACTCGTGCGTGGCATAATTGGTGACGTAGCCGATGCGCTTAGGCATGTTTTCGGCGTGTGCTGCGGCGGCGCTCAGAGCCAGCGCGGCCGCCGAGGCAAACAGCATCGATTTGGACCAGTTCATGTTTCTTCTCCCTGTATTTCTTGTCAGTTGCTGAACGGATAGTCCCGCCGTTCCGGGTCGGCATGTGAAGAGGCGGCAGCTTCGCCCGCGCCCAGCGCCGCCGATATCGTCTCGGCCGCCGCCTTCGTCCGCTCGAAGACGGTGTTGCGATCGAAGCGGGCGGCCTTCTGCGGCAGGAAGGGGACGGTGAGCGCGGCAATGACGGCGCCGGTATGGTCGCGCACCGGCATCGAGATGTTGGTGCAGCCCTCGACAGCCAGCGAGGCGCGCATTTCATAGCCGAGCCTTGCGACTTCGTTCAGCCGCGCTTCGATTTCCACCCGGCTGCCTTGGCCTTCGCCTGCAGCGACGATCCGCTCGACGATGCGGTCGCGCTCGGCGCGGCTCGAATGCGCCAGCAGCACCGCGCCGGAACTCGTTTCGAGGATCGGGAAATGCGAGCCGAGGGCAACCGAATATCGCATCGGCAAAGGCGAATCGATCTGCAGCACGACCAGTGCGCTCTCGCCTTCGCGCACGACCAGATGGCAGCTCTGGTCGGCATTGGCGGCGAGGCCGCGCATCACCGGCAGCGCACATTCGACCAGGCGGTTTACCGGCGGATGCATATGCGCCAGTTCGAACAGCTTCAGCGACAGGCGAAAGCGGTCCGATTGCGTCCGGAAAATGTAGCCGCGCTTCTCCAGCAGCAGCAGGATGCGGTAGATCTCGTGAATGGAGCGCCCCATTCCCGTGGCGATCTCGGTCTGGGTCAGCGGCTCGCCGCTGGCAGCCATGAATTCCAGGATGTCGAGCGCCTTCTCCACCGCAGGCACGCGGTAGCCGTTGCGGCCGCTTTCGCCTTCGTCGACGATCTGGGCAATATCGGTGGCCATTACGCGACGCTCCTTTGCGGCTGGCCATGCCTGGTCTCGCGATAGAGCCGGTTCAGCCGGTCCGCGAGCTCCGCCGCCGGCAATTCGCCGGCGATGGCCGCCGCGGCATGAGGGGCGCATTGGCGGAAGAAGCTGATGAAGCCCGGATGGGTCGGGCGCAGATAGGAGGCTTCGATCGTCGCCAGCGTCGAGGCGAAGAAGCCGCCTGAGAGAGCGTTGACCTCGCCATCTTGCCATGCCGCCAGCGATCCCGGCTGTCCGCCGGATTTCACATAGTCGCCGCGCTGATAGCCGGGCGAGCACAGAAACAGCGCGTAATCGATGGCTGCCTGCTTGTGTTTCGATTGGGCGCTGACGCCGATGCCGGCGCCACCGAGCAAGGCGCCGGCGGATCGCGGCGTCGGCACGTCGGCGAAGCGCAGATACGGCCTGTCTGCCTTGGAGGCATAGTTCACATAGCCGAAGGCGAACGGCACGTAGACCACGTCGTCATGCGCGATCATATGATCGTAGCAGCGGATCGGGTTCCATTTCGGCGAGTTCGGATGCGACAGCGCCGCAAGCTGGCGCAACTGCCGGACGGCCTGCTCGATTTTTTCCCCAGCGATGAACTCGTCGTCGCTTTCGCTGGGCTCACTGAGCGTCAAAAGCAGGCACATGGCGTCAGTCGGCACCAACGGCAGCCCAAGCCATTTGCCGTCCTTCAAGACGCGCCGGCCGAGCTCCAGCACCTCGTCATGGCTGCGCGGCAGCGGTCCGTAGCGCTCCATGAGATCGGGGCGATACGAGGCAACCTGACAGGCAGCATCGATCGGCAACGCCCATTGGCGCCCGTCCCTTGCGTAGGATTGCCAGGATGCGCCGACCGAATCCCGTTCGAAGCCGCGGCGCTGCTCAGCCGACAAATCGAACGGCACCATCAGCCCGCCTTCGGCAATATCGCCGATGAACGGATGATCGAACACGACAAGATCATAGGCGCCGAGCACCGGACCAAGCGCGCCCTCGCCGAACTCGTAGAGGCTGCGGCGGTCCCATTCGATCTCAAGAGCGGGATTGGCGGCACAGTACGGCCCGATGCTGGCGTCGAGCGGACCCCAGCAGCGTCGGTGATCCCACGCGAGGCCGCGCAGTCTTGTCATGCCGAAATTCCTCCCTGAACCGGCCCAGCCGATTAGTAGCAAGTATTTTCACCTAGACAAGTAATTTTTACATACGCAAAACGCCTCGCTTTTCCGTTTGGCAGGAAAGCCTCCCAACGGCCGCTGGTTGCGCATCGCGTTGCCGCCGGCCTGCAACCAAAGGCTGCGACGGGTCTGGCTTTTTGGAACTTTCGCGACGAACATTCGTTCGGTTGGCGCAACCATCTTGAGCAGCATCACTGGAATTAATAGCCACGTCGCAGAGAGCGGGCCAAATGGACCAACCGTGGGCGCGGCCATGAACCGGTTTACCGCCTTGGCATTCGCCACGTTTCTGGCGATAACTTCGATCTGGGTCCTGTTTCTGGTTTCTTAGAATTTGGCTCTGGTCTCTTGGGATTTGCCACTGGTTCGTTAGGATTTGGAGGGGTTCTCGACAGGTCGACCGCTTAACGATGACGTCCGCCGCATGTGGTTCTGCCAGCCGGAGCCGCATGCGTGACGAAACTGTCGCCAGGAGCACACCGGCGCGCACATTCGGGGTTGGCAGCCACGCTGCCTGCAACGTTCCAATCGGTTTTCAGGAAATGGCGAGATCTCATGTTGCTGAGGGCGATCGCTCGAAATTGTGCCGTCATCCGTCTTGGCCGCGTCGGTGCGACGATGCTTCTTGCCGGGCTGCTTGCCGGCTGCCAGGGCGGCGTGCTCGACCCGCAAGGGCCCGTCGGCGCGGCGCAGCGCACGATCCTGCTCAATTCGGTCGCCATCATGCTGGCCATCGTCGTCCCGACGATCGTGGCGACGCTCGGTTTTGCCTGGTGGTTCCGTGAGACCAACACAAGAGCGCGGTATCTGCCGGAATGGGCCTATTCCGGACGCATCGAACTGGTCGTCTGGTCGATCCCCATCCTCGTCATCCTGTTTCTGAGCGGCATCATCTGGATCGGGTCACATGACCTCGATCCAATGAAGCCGCTGGATTCCCAGCAAAAGCCGCTTGAGGTGCAGGTCGTCTCGCTCGACTGGAAATGGCTGTTCATCTACCCCGAGCAGAATGTCGCGAGCATCAACCAGCTTGTGGTGCCGGCGGGCAGGCCGGTGCATTTCTCGCTCACCTCGGCAAGCGTCATGAACGCGTTCTTCGTGCCTCAGCTCGGCGGCATGATCTACACGATGAACGGCATGACGACGCAGCTTCACCTGCAGGCGGATCAGCAGGGCGAATTCTATGGGCGGTCGGCCCATTTCAGCGGCGACGGTTTTCCAGGCATGCAATTCGTGCTGCATGCCGTCGCGGCGGACGCCTTCGATGCATTCGTCAATTCGGCGCGAAACCAGGGACAGGCACTCGACAAGGCCAGCTACCAGGAACTGGCCAGACAGAGCCTGGACGTGCCGCCTTCGACCTATCGCTCGGTCGAGCCGGACCTTTTCCATGAAATCGCGACGCAGGGCGTTCCGCCCGCGCCCGGCCCCCAGGCCGGTCGCCCCGAGCCGAGCGTATTGCCCAAGACAGGAGGCTGACAATGCTCGGAAAATTGAGCTGGGACGTCATTCCGTTCGATCAGCCTCTGCCGATGATCGCCTCGGCGGTCGTCGCCCTGGCAATCCTCGGCGTGCTGGCCTGGGTGTTCCTGGCAGGCCATTTCCCCTATCTGTGGCGCGAATGGATCACCAGCGTCGATCACAAGCGGATTGGCGTGATGTACACGCTGCTGGCGCTGCTGATGCTGCTGCGCGGCTTCAGCGACGCCATCATGATGCGGTCCCAGCAGGCCCTCGCCTTCCAGGCGCCCGGCTATCTGCCGCCCGACCACTTCAACCAGGTCTTTTCCGCCCACGGCACCATCATGATCTTTTTCGGGGCGATGCCGTTCGTCATCGGCCTGATGAACCTGGTCGTGCCGCTGCAGCTCGGCGTCCGCGACGTTGCCTTTCCAACGCTCAACTCGGTGAGTTTCTGGCTCACCGCCACCGGTGCGCTGCTGGTCAACATCTCGCTGGTGATCGGCGAATTCGCGCGCACCGGATGGCTGCCCTATCCGCCGCTCAGCGAGACCGCCTACTCGCCGGGCGTCGGCGTCGATTATTATCTGTGGGCAGTGCAGATAGCGGGCGTCGGAACGCTGCTCACCGGCATCAATTTCGTCACCACGATCCTGAAGATGCGGGCGCCCGGCATGAGTTACCTCAGGATGTCGATGTTCTGCTGGACCTCACTCGCCGCCAGCCTGCTCATCGTCGCCGCGTTCCCGGTCCTCACCGCGACGCTCGCGATGCTGACGCTCGACCGCTATTTCGGCTTTCATTTCTTCACCAATGAAGCCGGCGGCAACATGCTGATGTTCGTGAACCTGATCTGGGCCTGGGGCCATCCCGAGGTCTACATCCTTGTCCTGCCGGCGTTCGGCATCTTCTCGGAGGTCATCTCCACGTTTTCCAGCAAGCCGCTGTTCGGCTACCGCTCGATGGTGGCCGCGACGCTCTTCATCTGCATCGTCTCCTTCATGGTGTGGCTGCACCACTTCTTCACCATGGGCGCCGGCGCCGACGTCAACGCCGCGTTCGGCATCGCCACCAGCATTATCGCTGTCGGTACCGGCGTGAAGATCTACAACTGGATGTTCACCATGTATGGCGGCCGCATCCGCTTTGCGACGCCAATGCTGTGGTCGCTGGGCTTCATGGTGACGTTCGTCATCGGCGGCATGACGGGCGTGTTGCTGGCCGTGCCGCCGGCCGATTTCCTGCTCCACAACAGCCTGTTCCTGGTGGCGCATTTCCATAACGTCATCATCGGCGGTGTGCTGTTCGGCGCCTTCGCGGGATATACCTACTGGTTTCCCAAGGCATTCGGCTTCCGGCTGCACGAGGGCTGGGGCAAGCTGGCCTTCTGGCTGACGCTGATCGGGTTCTACGCCACCTTCGTGCCGCTCTACGCTGTCGGCCTGCTCGGCATGACCCGCCGCATGCAGCATTTCGACGTGCCGGCCTGGTATCCCTGGGTGCTGGTTGCCGGCGCCGGCATGTTAATCACCGCCGCCGGCGTGGTCGCGCAGATCATACAACTCGTCGTCAGCATCCGGCAGCGTGCGGCGCTTCGAGATGCCACCGGGGATCCCTGGGACGGGCGCTCGCTGGAATGGGCCACGCCCTCGCCGCCGCCGGTCTTCAACTTCGCCGCGCTTCCGCATGTCGAGGGCGAAGAGCCCTACTGGAACATCAAGCAGCGGGCACGCGAGCAAAACCGGCTGCGCGACGAGCCTGAATACGAGCCGATCGAGATGCCGCGCAACAGTCCCACCGGGTTCATCTGCGCCTTCTTTGCGACCGTGATGGGCTTCGCCCTCATCTGGCACATCTGGTGGATGGTGGCGCTCGGCGCGCTCGGTGCTTTCGCCACCTTCGTCGTATTCGCGTGGCGCGACATCCCCGAATACGTCATTCCTGCCGCCGAAGTCGCCCGGATCGACCGCGCCAACCGAAGTGCCCGCCGCGAGGCGCTGGCCACTCAGACGGGGCCAAGGCCATGACCGCGATCGACGTTCGAGAGCGTGACCCTTACCGCCTCGGCCATCGCAGCCACGGCCATGCACCCGGCCACGGCGACAGCGGCCCGGCACCGATCCGGATCGTCGTGGGCTACGGCTTCTGGATCTTCCTTCTGAGCGACATCGTGATGTTCTCGGCCTTCTTCGCGGCCTACGCCGTGCTGGCGGGCAAGACGGCGGGCGGACCAAGCGGAGCCGAGCTGTTCGACCTGCGCAACGTCGCGATCGAGACTGCCGCTTTGCTTTTGTCGAGCTTTACCTGCGGTCTCGCCAGCCTCGCCGTGACAGCGCGACGAAGCTCCTGGTTCTATGTCGCGATGGCTGTCACCTTCGTGCTCGGCGCCACCTTCATCCTGCTCGAGTTGCGCGAGTTCGCGCATATGGTTGCCAGCGGTGCCGGACCGACGCGCAGCGCTTTCCTGTCGGCGTTCTTCACGCTGGTGGGATGCCACGGCCTTCACGTCACGGCGGGGCTGCTGTGGCTGCTCACGATGATGGCGCAGATCTTCGCCAAGGGATTCCGCGACGATATTCTTCGGCGTTTCATGTGCTTCAGCCTGTTCTGGCACGCCCTCGACATCATCTGGGTCGCCCTGTTCACGGTGGTCTATCTCCTGGGAGCAAGTCGATGAGCAATGCGGACGATCGCCACGCGCAACGGCGCGACATCGATGGCCTGGAGCGCTACGACATCGATACGGCGCCGGGTGACGAATACCTCGGCGACGCCGAGGTCGGATCCGGGCTCCGCGGCTATGTGATCGGCCTCGGGCTGGCAACGCTGCTGACCATCGCCTCATTCTGGTTGCCCGGAACGAACCTGATATGGGCACCCGGCATTCCGGTGGCGCTGGTCGTGCTTGCGATCGCCCAGATGGGCGTGCATCTCGTCTTCTTCCTGCACATCACGACGGGGCCGGACAACACGAACAACGCCCTGGCACTTGCCTTCGGCGTGCTGATCGTTGTGCTGGTGATCGGCGGCTCGATCTGGATCATGGCCAATCTCGACCACAATTTGATGCCGATGAACGCGAACATGGACATGAACCGCTAGGGATTATTCCGGCCGTTGGCCGCAGTTCATGCGACAGCGAGCTCGGTCTCGAGCGGACGACCTCGGCCTCTCCCAGGGCGCGCGGCGCGGCCTCCTTGAGCACATCCATCTCCCTGTCTGAGGCTCCCGCATAAAAACCATGAGCCGCCGATGTTCCGATCGCCGCAACTCGGTCAAACCGGATAGCGCGCCGTTGCCCGGAACATTCGCCGAGGAAGCGGGTTTTTCGGTTCGGACGCATCGCCGCGGAAACGGCGATGGGCTCGGCAATGGACGAAGGGCGCGACATGACCGGGCTAAGCGGTAAGCAACCAAGCGGGACGAAAGGTGTTGTGGTCGCATTCTCCGCGCCGGGCGGCGAAGCCATCTACGCGCACGAATGGGAAACCGTCGCTGCCGTCGCGCGCACGATCGCAGCGTTGAAGGGATTTTCCTTCCGCCAGGGCCTGCGCGATGGCGGCGGTGACAGCGGCGGGCTGTATTTCGTGCCGGACGACAGCCTGCTTGCTGCCGATGCGGCCCAACTGGGCATCAACGGGCCCGACGACCTCTTCGGCGGCGTGGTGCCCTGGCGCCTCGCAACCACCAAGGCCATAACCCACGAGCTGGTGGACGGGTCGGCGGCACGGCCAAAAGAATGGCCCGCCGGCTTCGGCAGCGCCGTCGCCGCGGCCGTACTGCCCGGCTACACTGCATTTTCACGCCATGACGCGCTGCGCGCAGCGCAACGTCTGCTGGAGCTCGGGCTGGTCCGGTTCAAGCCACCCCGCGCTTCGCGGGGCCGCGACCAGCACACCGCCGCGACGGTCGGCGATCTCGAAAGGCTGCTGGACCAATATCCATCCTCTGACCTAAGCGAATACGGCCTTGTTCTCGAAACGCAGCTTCGCGACATCGTTACGCTGAGCGTTGGCAGAACCACGATCGACGAATTGTCGGTCAGCTATTACGGCACCCAGCGGACGACGACCGACAACGACGGACAGCCCGTTTACGGCGGATCCGATCTGGTTGTCGTGCGCGGCGGATGGGAGGCGCTGGATGAGCTGCGGCTATCTCCGGCGCTGGGTTTGGCCGTGGCGCAGGCGAGAACCTATGACGCAGCGATGGATGGTTATCCCGGATTCTTCGCCTCGCGACGCAACTACGACATCGGCCAAGGTGTCGATTCCTTGGGCATCTGGCGATCGGGTGTGCTGGAAGCCAGTTGGCGGATCGGTGGCAGCAGCAGCGCCGAGCTGGCAGCAATGGACGCCATGAATCGCGACCCCTACATGCAGATCATGCATGTCTCCGCCGTCAAGCAGTTCGGCAGCACTGCGCCGCTGCCGCTGAACGCAGAAATCCATTTCCACGGGGAGGACCCCGAGGAGGGTCAGATCACGCGTTATACCGTCGTCACCCAGGCGATCCGAGGGCCGATCGGGGAAGCCGGGCGATCGTCATCTTAGCCATGTCAGGTCGGGGCGAAACACGCCCCCGGCCGGGAACATCCGCGAATGGCCCGAGTTTGTCTCGGGCAGGGCAGCAAGTCAGAGACCGGAGGAAAAAAATGATCGAGATTATTTCCGCCCCCCGGAGCGTAGCCGCCTTTCGTGTCGCCGGCACCGTGACGGCGGACGACTACGACAAAGTCATCCCGGCAATCGAAGCGAAACTGAGCGATCATAAGGACATCGGCGTCCTGACCGATCTTACCGATTTCGAGGACATGACGGCTGGCGCCTTGCGGCGCGACCTGCAGTATGGGCTGAGCAAACTTGGCGAGCTCCACCGCTTCAAACGTGCCGCGGCGATTTCCGACAAGCAGTGGATCAAGGCCGCCACGGAAATGACGGACGCGCTGTTTCCGCAAATCGAGGCGCGGGTGTTCCCGGAGGACGAAAAAGCCAAGGCCCTGAAATGGGTGGCGGGCGTGCAATAGCTATCTTGTCTGCAGGAGTGGTTACGGAAATGGCCATGCCAACCGTTTACGACAAACGACAGGATCCGGAAGGCCTCTGGGAAGTCTATGACAGCGAGAGCGACGAAGCCGTCGTGGTTGATGGGTTGCCGCTTTCCGGTCTCGACGAAAGCGAAGCCGATGAAGCGATTGAAAAGCTCAATCGCGGCGAGCTGACGTCCGACAACATCCCCGAGACAGCTCGGTCAGGGTGGCCTCCGACCAAGGACGGATTGTGACCTGAGGGACGTCACCGAGGCGACCGGTCGCGGATCTACGACGAGGTCTTGACCCCGAGCTTGCGGGCCTTGTCCTCGAAGTCGTCACGAATGTCCTCGATCGTCGGCAGATGCAGTCGCCGCAGCTGGGCGTGCAACTTTTTGGCAGCGTCGGAATTCAGGTCGCGCTTGAAATTGGTCGCGACCTCCTCGGCCGAGCCGTAACGGCGATAGCGTTCGATCTCGGTCTTCGTGGCCTGCTGGACATGTTCGAGCGTCTTGCGCTCAGCATCGGATTTTCCGTCGGGTTTGGCCCGCATGACCGGATTGAAGGCTTTGCTGATAACGAATTCGACGAGTTCCTGCTGGGCGTGAGCCATGCTTGTTCTCCCTCGAAGAAGGCCTGTCCGGGCCTGGAACGGTTCGTCGTTTCGCGGAAACGCTGAACCGCTCAATCTCTTTGTTTTGACGCAATTCCGAACGGAAAACCGTTCCACACTTTTCCTGGAATTGCTCTAACCGCGGCGGCAATTGAAGGTTCCGTGGCTTCGGATTTCGTTACCGCTACAGGTCAAGGGCGAAGATCACAGCCGCGCCTTGGTGGTGCGCGGCGTTGCCAGGAGCAGGCTTGTTTCACTGCCGGTAATTCCGGGGATCAGGCGGATACGTCTCAGCACCGCGTCGAACTCGCTCAGGGTCTGCGTTCCGAGTTCTATCACCAGATCCCAGCGGCCATTGGTGGTGTGGATGGTCGAGACCTCGGAGAAGCCGCCCAGCGCCCGGATGACGCGATCGGCGGCGTGGCCTTCGATCTCGATCATCATGATGCCACGCACGCGCTGATCGACCGCATCGGCGCGCAGAATGACGGTGTAGCCGACGATGACGCCGTCCCTTTCAAGTCGCTCGATCCGGGACCTTACCGTTGCCCGGGAGACACCCAGGCTGATGGCAAGATCGGAAATGCTGCGCCGGGCGTCGTGCCGCAAAGAGGTGATGATCTGCTCGTCGAGCTGGTCCATGATTGCTCACAACGGAAGTAGATGATGCCAGTATGGTAAGACACTTTGACAAATTTGCCAATTTGACATGTTCATTCTGCCAGCAATGCCGGCTTCAATAAGGTATCGTAATTTGGTGGGGCATGAGCATGCATTGCACGATCATTGGGGCGCCGATCCAGGCGGGTTCGGGCCGCATGGGCTGCGAGATGGGGCCGAGTGCGCTGCGCACGGCCGGCCTGGCCGGTGCGCTGACCGAACTCGGCCACACGCTGACCGACCTCGGAACCATCGTTCCTGCCGATATGCGTCCTGTCGTACATGGCAACGCGGCGGTGAAGGCGCTGCCGGAAATTGCCGCCTGGACGGCAGCAATCAGCGAAACGGCCTACGCCGCGAGCGCCGACGCGATGCCAATCTTTCTCGGCGGCGACCACAGCATTTCGGCCGGCACGCTCGCCGGCATTGCCCGCCGGGCGGCGAATGCCGGCCGGCCGCTCTTCGTGCTGTGGCTCGACGCCCACCCCGATTTTCATACGCTTGACACGACGACCAGCGGCAATTTGCATGGTGTGCCGCTGGCCTATGCCAGCGGGCAGCCCGGATTCGAGGGCTATTTCCCCCGCCTTGCAGCGCAGGTGGACCCGGCTCGCATATGCGCGCTGGGTATCCGCAGCGTGGACCTGGCGGAAAGGGAAGCGTTGCGCAGAGCCGGCGTGACGGTCCATGACATGCGTTCGATCGACGAGCACGGCATTGCGCAACTGCTTCGCGCCTTTCTCGAACGGGTGAGCGCCGCCAACGGCATGCTGCACGTCAGCCTCGACGTCGATTTTCTCGACCCGTCGATCGCCCCGGCGGTCGGCACCACCGTTCCCGGCGGCGCCACCTTCCGCGAGGCGCATCTGGCAATGGAAATGCTGCATGACAGCGGCCTCGTCACCAGTCTCGACCTGGTCGAGCTCAACCCTTTTCTCGACGAACGCGGCCGCACCGCCACGCTTTTGGTCGACCTGACCGCGAGCCTGATGGGCCGGCGGATCATGGATCGCCCGACGAGGGGGTTCTGAGCCATGACGGTGAATTTGAACATTGTCCCGTTCGTCAGCGTCGACCGCATGATGAAGCTGGTGCTTGCCATCGGCATCGAGCGCTTCCTGGTCGAGCTTGCCGCCTATATCGAAGAGGATTTCAGGCGCTGGGAGCTGTTCGACAAGACGCCGCGCGTCGCCTCGCACAGCGTTGACGGCGTCATCGAGCTGATGCCGACTAGCGACGGGCAGCTTTACGGCTTCAAATACGTCAACGGGCATCCGAAGAATACGCGTGACGGCCGCCAGACCGTGACCGCTTTCGGCGTGCTTGCCGATGTCGGCAACGGCTATCCGATGCTGCTTTCGGAAATGACCATCCTGACCGCGCTCAGAACCGCCGCAAGCTCGGCCGTCGCGGCGAAATACCTCGCTCCCGAGGCCGCCAGGTGCATGGCGATCATCGGCAATGGCGCGCAATCGGAATTCCAGGCGATTGCGTTCAAGGCGCTGCTTGGCGTTGACAGGCTGCGGCTCTACGATATCGACCCGGCGGCCTCGACGAAATGCATGAAGAACCTTGCCGGCATGGGTTTCGACATCAAGCTCTGCGCGTCGGCGCAGGAAGCCGTTGAAGGTGCAGAGATCATCACCACGGTTACCGCCGACAAGCGGTCGGCAACAATCCTGACCGACAATATGGTCGGATCCGGCGTGCACATCAACGCGGTGGGAGGCGACTGCCCGGGCAAGACCGAGCTGCATCGCGACATACTGCTGCGCTCGGACATTTTCGTCGAATATCCGCCACAAACGCGCATCGAAGGCGAGAGCCAGCAGCTCGATGCGGACCATCCGATCACCGAATTGTGGCAGGTGATGACAGGAAAGGCAGCAGGCCGCACGGACGCCCGACAGATCACATTGTTTGACTCCGTCGGCTTTGCGATCGAGGATTTTTCCGCGCTGCGCTACGTCCGCGATCAGCTGCAGCGGACCGGCCTTTACGAGGAACTAGACCTTCTGGCCGATCCCGATGAGCCGCGCGACCTGTTTGGCATGCTGCTGCGCGCCGAAAAAGCGACCGGGCTGGCGGTTGCCGGCAGCTGAGCGGCGATCCCGTCGGTCAGTCCTTCTTTTCCTGATACAGGCGCTCGGTCGCACGCTCGCTTTCCCTGCGCTCCGCCGGGCCGCGACGGCGCTGCGTGAGCAGGGCGTAGGCGATCAGAATTGCCAGAAGCAGTGGACCGCCTGCAACAACGAGCAACCACAAACTATTCCCAGACATCGACCGTCTCCTTTCCCTCACAACCGGAAAGGACCCGAACCGTTCCTCCGTCTTGTTGGATGTCGCCCGCAGGACGTGGTGCGATTCAGGATTTTGTGCCTCGAGCAGGACGGTCCACGCCTTGTCTGCACTCAGGACGCGCTTATCTAACTCTTATCATTCGGTCACATGCACTCTCTGCAAAGTGAAGGGAACCACAAGGGCTTTCCAACATTTGGTTGTTCAAGAGACAAACGTGCAGCCACACCGGCTCCGGGGCTAGGAATACCATGCGTGAGAATCAATCCGACGTCTTCGATCTGTTTTCCGAGGTCTACAAGAATGCGGCGCAGGAGGAGATAAGCCTCCAGCAATATCTGCTTGCCTGCCGCGAGGACAAGTCGATGTACGCCTCGGCACCCGAGCGGATGGTCGAGGCGATCGGCGAGCCGACCTTTGTCGATACCAGCAAGGACGAGCGGCTCGGCCGTATTTTTTCGAACCGGACGATCAAGATCTATCCAACCTTCGCCGACTTTTACGGCATGGAGGATACGATCGAGCGTATCGCCGGTTATTTCCGCTATGCCTCGCAAGGGCTCGAGGAACGCAAGCAGATCCTCTATCTCCTCGGCCCGGTCGGCGGCGGCAAGTCCTCGCTTGCGGAGCAGCTGAAAAGGCTGATGGAGCAGCGTCCGATCTATACGCTGAAGGTCGGCGGCCAGGTCAGCCCGGTCTTCGAATCCCCGCTCGGGCTGTTCGATCCCGACCGCATGGGCGACCTTTTGGAGGACAAATATGGCATCGCCCGGCGGCGGCTGAACGGCCTGATCTCGCCCTGGGCGGCCAAGCGCCTCGACGAATTGTCCGGCGACATCTCCAAATTCAGCGTCGTCAAGCTGATCCCGTCCAGGCTGCGCCAGATCGGCATCGCCAAGACCGAGCCGGGCGACGAGAACAACCAGGACGTGTCGGCCCTGGTCGGCAAGGTCGACATCAGGCAGCTGGAGAACTTCAGCCAGTCCGATCCGGACGCCTACTCCTATAGCGGCGGGCTGAACCGGACCACGCAAGGACTGCTCGAATTCGTCGAGATGTTCAAGGCCCCGATCAAGGTGCTGCATCCGCTGCTGACCGCGACCCAGGAAGGCAGCTACAACGGCACCGAGAATTTCGGCGCTTTCCCCTATCAGGGCATCATCGTTGCCCATTCCAACGAATCGGAATGGCTGCAGTTCAAGAACAACAAGAACAACGAGGCGTTCCTCGACCGCATTCTGGTGGTCAAGGTGCCGTATTGCCTGCGCGTCACCGAAGAGCGGCAGATCTACGAGAAGCTGTTGCGCGAAAGCGAACTGGCTAACAGCCCCTGCGCTCCGGAAGTGCTCGATATCCTCAGCCGGTTCACCGTTTCGACCCGCCTGGCCGAACACGACAATTCGCCGCTCTACACCAAGATGCGCGTCTATGACGGCGAGAACCTCAAGGAAACCGATCCCAAGGCGAAGTCGGTCCAGGAGTACCGAAACGCGGCCGGTGTCGACGAAGGCATGACCGGCGTCAGCACCCGCTTCGCCTTCAAGATCCTGTCGCAGACCTTCAACTACGACACCGAAGAGGTCGCCGCCGATCCGGTGCATCTGATGTACATCCTGGAAGAGGCGATCAAGCGCGAGCAGTTCCCGAAGGAAACAGAGGCGGACTATCTCGATTTCATCAAATCGGAGTTGGCCACCCGTTATGCCGAGTTCATCGGCCACGAGATCCAGAAGGCCTATCTGGAATCCTACAGCGAATACGGCCAGAACCTGTTCGACCGCTACATCGCCTATGCCGATGCCTGGATCGAGGATCAGGACTACAAGGATACCGATACCGGCCAGATCCTCAATCGCGAGGTTTTGGACAACGAACTGTCGCAGGTCGAAAAGCCGGCCGGCATCGCTAATCCCAAGGACTTCCGCAACGAAGTGGTGAAGTTCACGCTGCGCGCGCGGGCCAGAAACCATGGCCGCAACCCCTCATGGACAAGCTATGAAAAGCTGCGCGAAGTCATCGAGAAGCGGATGTTCGGGCAGGTCGAGGATCTGCTGCCGGTGATCAGCTTCGGCTCCAAGCAGGACAGCGTGACGGAGAAGCGGCATACCGAATTCGTGCAGCGGATGATCCAGCGCGGTTACACCGAACGCCAGGTCCGCCGGCTGGTGGACTGGTACATGCGGGTGAACAAGGCGGGTTGAAGCCAGCCCGGGGTAACATATGCCGATCTTCATAGATCGCCGACTGAACCCGAAGGACAAAAGCCTCGGCAATCGGCAGCGTTTCCTGCGGCGGGCTCGCGAAGAGTTGAAGCGCACCATCCGCGATCAGATCCGCACCGGAAAGATCGCCGACGTGGACGCCGAGCATGCCGTTTCGATGCCGGCGCGGGGCACCGGCGAGCCGAGCTTCAACGATGCCAGGAACAGCGGCAGCCGCCGGCACGTCCTGCCCGGCAACAAGCATTTCGCCCCAGGCGACCGGCTGCCCAAGCCCGGCCAGGGCGGCGGCATGGGGTCCGCCCCGGGGAGAACCGAATCGGAAGACGATTTCCGTTTCGTGCTGTCGCGCGAAGAGGTGCTCGACCTCTTTTTCGAAGACCTCGAACTGCCTGATATGGTCAAGCTCAACCTGAAGGAGATCCTCGCCTTCAAGCCGCGCCGGGCCGGCTTCGCCGCGACCGGCTCGCCGACCAACATCAATGTCGGGCGCACGATGCGCAACAGCCACGGCCGCCGCATAGCGCTCAGGCGCCCCAAGCAGGAGGAACTCGACGCGGTCGCGCAGGAGATTGCGTCGCTGGAGGCGAAGCCCCAAAACGCCGAGATGCGCCAGCGCATCGTGGCGCTGCAGGAAGAGCTTGAGCGGCTGGAGCGCCGCCGCAAGCGGATCGCCTTTGTCGATCCGGTCGATATTCGCTTCAACCGCTTCGACGCCCAGCCGGTGCCGAACGCCAATGCAGTGATGTTCTGCCTGATGGACGTGTCCGGTTCGATGGGCGAACGCGAGAAGGATCTGGCCAAGCGCTTCTTCGTGCTGCTGCACCTGTTCCTGAAACGGCGCTATGACCGGACCGAGGTCGTCTTCATCCGCCACACGCATGAGGCGCAGGAGGTGGACGAGGAAACCTTCTTCTACAACACCCAGAGCGGCGGCACGGTAGTTTCCACGGCGCTCGAGGAGATGCACCGCATCGTCGAGCAACGCTATCCCAGCCGCGAATGGAACATCTATGTCGCCCAGGCTTCGGACGGCGACAATTTCGTCACCGATTCCGAGCGCTGCATCGCCCTGCTCGACGAACAGATCATGCGGCTCTGCCAGTATTTCGCCTATGTCGAGATCCTCGACGAACGCGAGAGCCACATCTTCGGCGCTACCGACAACGGCACGTCGCTGTGGCGTGCCTACAGTGCGGTCAAGCTGAGATGGTCGAACTTCCAGATGAGCCGCATCGCGACCCCGGCCGACATCTATCCGGTTTTCCGCCGGCTCTTCGCCAGACAGCCGGGCTATCAAAAGAGCGGTGAAAGAGGGGGCTGATGGCGAGCATATCCGGGCTGCTGTTTTCCGGTTCCGACTGGGATTTCAGGACGCTGTCGCGCGCCTACGAGACCATCGAGGCGATCGCCACCGAAGAGCTCCACCTCGATGTCTATCCGGTGCAGATGGAGATCATCTCGTCCGAACAGATGCTCGACGCCTATTCCTCGGTCGGCATGCCGCTGATGTACCGGCACTGGTCCTTCGGCAAGCACTACCTCTACCAGGAATTGCTTTATCGCAAAGGCGGGCGAGGGCTCGCCTATGAACTCGTCATCAATTCCAATCCCTGCATCGTCTATCTGATGGAAGAAAACACCATGGCCCTCCAGGCCCTGGTGACGGCGCACGCAGCACTCGGGCATAACCATTTCTTCAAGAACAATTATCTTTTCCGGCAGTGGACGGACGCCGGCGCCATCCTCAGCTATCTCGACTTCGCCAAGGGCTATATTGCCCGCTGCGAGGAGCGGCATGGTGTCGATGCGGTGGAAGAGATCCTCGATGCCGCACATGCGCTGATGGAACAGGGCGTGTTCAGATATCACCGGCCGCCGAAGCTGTCGTCGGAAAAGCAGCGCGAGGGCCTTCGCGAGCGCCTGGAATACGAGGAGCGTTCCTACAACGATCTGTGGCGCACGCTGCCGCCGTCCAAGGACGGCACCAAGGTCCGCGAGACGGACACCATGGCGGAGCGCAAGAAATCGCTCAAGCTGCCCGAGGAGAACCTGCTTTATTTCCTGGAGAAGAACAGCCTGATCCTGGAACCGTGGCAGCGTGAGGTCATCCGGATCGTCCGCGTGATCGCGCAGTATTTCTATCCCCAGCGGCAAACGCAGGTGATGAACGAGGGCTGCGCCACCTTCGTGCATTACACGCTGATGAACCTTTTGTTCGATCGCGGCCTGATCGGCGAAGGTGCCATGCTGGAAATCCTGCGCAACCATTCGAACGTGATCTTCCAGCCAGGGTTCGACGATCCGCGCTTTTCCGGTATCAACCCTTACGCGCTGGGTCTCGACATGATGCAGGACATCCAGCGCATCTCGACCGCGCCGACGGCCGAGGACCGCGACTGGTTCCCCGATATCGCCGGCAACGGCGACTGGCGCCAGACCTTGCTTGACGCCTGGGCCAACCATCGAGACGAGTCCTTCATCCGCCAATATCTGAGCCCTACCCTGATACGGAAATGGCGGTTCTTCGTGCTTGCCGATGCTGCCAACGACCCCCATTACGAAGTCGCCTCGATACACAATGAGCGCGGCTACCAGAGCGTCCGCGCAGCACTCGCCCACAGCTACGACATCGGCGCCAGCCGGCCCGACATCCAGGTGGTGGATGTGGACCTGCTCGGCGACCGGCATCTGCGCCTGCAGCACAAGGTCAAGGACGGCATCGTGCTGGAAGGCGGCAGCCGCGACGCCACGCTGCGCCACATCCGCAAGCTCTGGGGCTACGAGGTCAGCATGGTCGCGGTCGACGCGCAGACCGGCGCCACGCTCCACGAACGGTCTACCAGCCAAATCGGGGAATGACCCGACCGGCTTGCCGGCGACGTCGGGTGTCATAGCCTTTACCGGATCACCAATGGCCCTATCTACGCGCGCACATTGGCATGGTCGGGAGCAGGAACATGCGCGCATTGATGATCGCCACCCTTCTTCTGGTCGCCGTCTCGATGGCGCTCTCGCTCGCGCACGCACTGGAATTGCCCGGCAAGTTGCGCCTCAAGGAGGCCACCTACAGATCAGTGCAGGCGATCTACTATCCCGGCTTCACGATCGGCGGGTTCGCCGAGATCGGCGGCATCATTGCACTCGCCGTCCTGCTTTACCTGACGCCCTATCCAAGCGCCCGATTCTGGTGGACCTTGGCGGCGCTTGTCTTCTTGCTGGCGCAGCATGCGACCTATTGGTTGGTCACGCATCCCGTCAATAATTTCTGGGTGCAAGACACTGCCATGCCGAAATCAGCCGCGACGTTTTTTTCTATGTTCTCTCGAAAGCAGACCGGCGACTGGAGAGATTTGCGCAACGTCTGGGAGGCTTCGCATATCGCCAGGGCAGGCCTGGCGATGCTGAGCCTCGTCTCAATTGCTGTCGCCGCGACATTTTTTGCCGAATAGCGCCGAGGAGATCAAGACGGCGTCCTCGTTTGCCAATTTGCGGGCTACGAACGCTGCATCCGTCAGATCAGGGAACGGACCCGGCGCCGTATTGTCTTGACGTCAAGCGATCCGGCCGTTCAGCGGTTGGCGCGATGCTTGTTGTGGGCGCTTTCCTGGTGCTCGCCGCGGATGATGTTGCGGTCGTCGGGATCGGCAATGTCCTTCGGGTCCGATCTGAGCTCGGCACCGCGCCGGAACGCCTCGCGCTCTTGCCTGGTCTTTTTCAAATCCGCTTCGGCGTCGAAATCCTTGCCGGCGTTTTTCGTGTTCTCGCGCTCTTCGATGATGCGCAACTGCTGCTCATGAGTCTTTCTTCCGGCCATCGGTGACCTCCTTCTTTCTATTTCCGCTTCCCAGGTCCAATCTGCTAGAGCCCGAAAGGATAGGTCTCGGGAAGGCCTGTCCCCGCATGTTCCGGCCCAAGCGGCGTCACGGCACTGGTTTCATCGAACCAGACGAAAGCATCGAATTGGCGGGCGAGCGAGGCGTCCGCATAGTGGCTGTGGAGCTCGGTCTCGGGCCGGTAGATGACGCCGATAAAGCGTTCCAGCCGGCGCTCCAGAAGCCGTTGGCGCAGCGTGTCGTCGCGCTCGAAATCGAGCAGGAAAGGCGAGACGCGGCTGTCATGGCAAAGCCGCTCATAGCTGTCGTTGTGGGAAGGCCGAACCGGTTTCACTTCCATGTCGCCGTCCCAGTCGGTGGCGGCGGCCACCGTCCCGGAATGCGTACTGAGCCCAATCAAGGCAACCTCGTCGCCAAGACGCTGGCGGCAGAGTTGGCCGATGTTCACTTCGTCCCTGACGATCCCCATCTCGGTGTAGCGGGCATCGCCGATATGGGAATTATGTGCCCACACCACCGCCTTGGCATTCGGGCCGCGGGCCTGCAGCAGGTGCTCCAGCGTTTCGAACATGTGGGTGTCGCGCAGGTTCCAGGATTGCGCGCCGCCGTAATACATGGTGCGGTAATAGCGCTCGGCGGAGGCGACCAGGCGGGCGTTCTGGGTGGCGTCGAGGAAATCGATACCGTCCTGCTGCGCATAGTCGAGCTCTCTGGAAAGCAGTTCCCGGCATTGCTCGAGCACGGCCTTCTCGCATTTCTGGTAGCCGGAGGTGAGTGCGACACGGCCATAGGTGGCCGGGTCGTTCTGCCACGGGGTCAGGCAGCCGTAGCGTTCGCGTGCGATCCTTGCCGCCTGCGGATCGACCCGGTCGAGATATTGCAGGACCGCCGCGATCGATCCGCCCATATTGTAGATGTCGAGGCCATAGAACCCGACCCGCCGGGAGGATATCCTGATCCGCTCATTATGCTCTCGCATCCAGTCGACGAACGCCGCGACGTCTGTGTTGCGCCACATCCAGGTGGGAAAGCGCTGGAACGGCGGCGCGGCGCCCGGCCGCGGCTGCCGATGGCGGACGTAACGGTCGATCGCCGCGGCATCGGGCCAGTCGGCCTCGACCGCGACGATGGTGAAGCCATGCTTCTCGATCAGCCTGCGAGTGATCGCGGCGCGCGCACGGTAGAACTCCGACGTACCGTGACTGGCTTCGCCGAGCAAGACGACGCGGCGGTCGGCAAACCGGTCGAACAGCGCACCGAAGGCCGGATCGTCGAAATCCGGAAGCGGTTCGGCTGCTGCCGCTATCATCTGCGGCAGGCTGCTCCTGCGCTGATGCCGGTGCGGAAGATCGGCCGCTATTTGGCTGTCGCTGCCTGGCTCGCCCCAGCCTTGCTCGCCGATCAGCGGAACAAACCGCACGCCGCCGAAATCCTCCTCGGTGTAAGTTGCTGCGCCGGTCCGGGTGACCTTGAGCAGGCGCTGCGCGTCGAATTCGTCGCCGACCGGGATGATAAGCCGGCCGGCGACGTCGAGCTGTTCTTGCAGAGCGAGCGGTGCGCCGGGTCCAGCGGCGGCAACCAGGATCGCATCGAAGGGCGCCGCTTCGGGCCAGCCCTTGGTGCCGTCGCCAGTGCGGACTTCGATATTGTCGTAGCCAAGCTTTTTGAACCGTTGCCTTGCCGTTTCAGCCAACGCGGCGTGGCGCTCGATCGTGTAGACGCGTTCGACGACGCGGCTCATTACGGCAGCCGCATAGCCGGAGCCGGTGCCGACCTCGAGAACATGGTCCCCAGCTCCGATCTCCGCCATTTCGATCATGAACGCAACGATAAAGGGCTGCGATATCGTCTGACCTTCGGCGATCGGCAGCGGCCCATCCTCATAAGCGAACTCTTCGAAGCCCGGATCGACGAAAGCCTCGCGCGGAACCTCCCGCATCGCCTGCAGGACATTGCGGTCGCGAATGCCACGGCGGCTTAGGTGGACGTCCACCATACGATCACGGGCATCGGAGAGATCGAGCATTTTTTGCTCCTTTTGCAGACCCCTCCGCCCCAATGAACCAAGCGTCCTCAAGGGCAACTAGGTTCATGTCCCGTACGTCCCTGGAATTGCGGTCCCGTGAATTCCTGGATTCCGTACGTCTCTCTAACCGTTGGCGAGCCTCGAGGTTCCCAAGTGACCGACCGGCTTTTGCTGGCGAGGGGCAGCGCCCGCCCAAACTTATTTCGAGGCAAATCCTTTCTCCGAGGCGACGCCACTCCAGATACCGACGGACCAGGGTATTCCGGAGGCATTTCCATGAACGACGAGGCCCGCACCACTGCGCAGACAACCGGCCTTGACCAGATCGATCTGATGGACCGCTACTGGCGCGCCGCGAACTACATCTCGGTTGGCCAGATCTATCTGCTCGACAATCCGCTCTTGCGCGAGCCTTTGCGGCCCGAGCACATCAAGCCGCGGCTGCTCGGCCATTGGGGCACGACGCCCGGCCTCAATTTCATCTATGTGCATCTGAACCGGATCATCCGTGAACGTGGTCTCGATGTTCTGTTCATCTGCGGGCCGGGTCACGGCGGCCCGGCAATGGTCGCCAACACCTGGCTCGAGGGCACCTACAGCGAGATCTATCCCGAGGTCGGCGGGGACGAAGACGGCCTGCGAAAGCTGTTCCGGCAGTTCTCGTTTCCCGGCGGAGTGCCGAGCCACGCGGCTCCGGAGACGCCCGGCTCGATCCACGAAGGCGGAGAACTCGGCTATGCGCTGGTTCATGCCTTCGGCGCCGCCTTCGACAATCCGAACCTTGTCGTTGCCTGCGTCGTCGGCGACGGCGAAGCCGAGACCGGCCCGCTCGCCGCGGCCTGGCATTCCAACAAGTTCCTGAACCCGGCATCCGACGGTGCCGTCCTGCCGATCCTGCATCTCAATGGCTACAAGATCGCCAGCCCGACGATCCTCGGCCGCATGGAAGACGAGGCGTTGCGCAGCCTGTTCCTCGGCTATGGCTACGAAACCTTCTTCGTCGAAGGCCATGAGCCTGCCCCGATGCATCGGGAGATGGCCCGCACGCTCGATACCGTGCTCGACCGGATCCACTCCATCCAGGAGCCTGCACGAGCCGCGGGCTGGAAGGGAGAGCGGCCGCTGTGGCCGATGATCGTGCTGCGCAGCCCCAAGGGCTGGACCGGGCCGAAAGAGGTCGACGGCAAGAAGGTCGAGGATTTCTGGCGTTCGCACCAGGTACCGGTGTCGAACGCACGCGGCGACGCGGTGCACCGACAGATCCTCGAAGACTGGATGCGCAGTTACGAGCCGGAAAAACTGTTCGATAAAGGCGGGCATCTCCTGGCGGCACTCGCGGCGCTGGCGCCTACGGGGTCAAGACGCATGGGCGCAATCCCCTACGCCAATGGCGGCCTGCTGAAACAAGACCTCGTGCTTCCGGATTGGAAAGGCCTGGCGCTCGACGTACCGCGTCCGGGCGGTACCGTCGGAGAGGCGACGCGGACCGTCGGAAGCTATCTTCGCGATGTGATCCGCTTGAACGCCGATGCCAGGAATTTCCGGCTGATGGGACCGGACGAGACGTCCTCCAACCGCCTCGACGACGTGTTCGAGGTTACGGACCGGGTCTGGATGGAGCGGATCGAGCCCTACGACGTCCATCTTTCCCGCGACGGCCGCGTCATGGAAGTGCTCAGCGAGCACCTTTGCCAAGGCTGGCTGGAGGGCTATCTGCTGACCGGCCGCCACGGCCTGTTCTCGTGCTACGAGGCGTTCGTCCACATTGTCGATTCCATGGTCAACCAGCACGCCAAATGGCTGAAGACCTCCGGCGAACTTGCCTGGCGCAAGCCGATCGCCTCGCTCAACTACCTGCTGACCTCGCATGTCTGGCGGCAGGATCACAACGGCTTCAGCCATCAGGATCCGGGCTTTGCCGATTTCGTCGCCAACAAGAAGGCCGACACGGTAAGGCTCTATTTCCCGCCGGATGCCAACACGCTGCTGTGGATCACCGACCATTGCCTGAAAACCTACAACCGCATCAACGTCATCGTCGCCGGCAAGCAGCCGGCGCCGCAATGGCTGTCCGCCGAAGACGCGGAAGCGCTCTGCAGGGTCGGCGCGGGCATCTGGGAATGGGCCGGGACGGTTGCCAAGGGCGAAGATCCGGATGTGGTCCTGGCTTGCGCCGGCGACGTGCCGACACTGGAGACGCTTGCCGCAGCCGACATCCTGCGCTCGGGCATTCCGGACCTGCAGATCCGCGTCGTCAATGTCGTCGACCTGATGATTTTGCAGTCGAATTCCGAGCATCCGCATGGCTTTGCCGACGACAGATTCGACGCACTGTTCACCAAGGCCAAGCCGGTCATCTTCGCCTATCACGGCTACCCCTATCTTATTCACCGTCTGACCTACCGGCGCGCCAACCACGACAACATGCATGTGCATGGCTTTCGCGAGGAAGGCACGACGACGACGCCGTTCGATATGGTGGTGCTCAACCAGCTCGACCGCTATCATCTGGCGCTCGCCGCGATCGCCCGCGTGCCGGGGCTGGCCGAGCGGGCGAAGGATATTGCCGCGGCGCTGCATGGGAAATTGGCTGAGCACACGGCCTATGTCCGCGAACATGGCGAGGACATGCCCGAGATCCAGAAATGGTCCTGGCCGCAGGACGGCGCGACGAAGGCCGGCGATTGATGCGACGATCGATCCTTGCGTTGAATGCCGGCTCGTCGAGCATCAAGTTCCGACTTTACGATCTTGCAGCGTCCGCCGAGCTGGATCTTGCCTCGCGCGGTTCACTGGATCTGGGCGATGCGCCAAGGCTGACCGCGAAAGCCGCCGATGGGGAGCTGCAGTGCGATCGGCCACTTGCCGCAGACGCATCACGCGACATGGGCATCGGCCAGATGCTGCAATGGATCGAGAAGGAACTTGGCGGAAGGAAACTGATCGCCGCCGGCCATCGCATCGTCCATGGCGGACGCGAGTTCGTCGAACCTGTCCGCCTGATGCCGACAGTTATCGAGGCTCTCGACAGGCTGACCCCGCTTGCGCCACTGCACCAGCCGCGCAGTCTCGCACCAATCCGGGCGCTTGCTGCGCTGCGGCCGGACCTGCCGCAGGTCGGATGTTTCGACACGGCCTTTCATCGGACCATCGAGCCTCTGGTCAGCCGTTTCGCGCTGCCGCGCCGCTATGAGGCAGACGGCATCCACCGCTACGGCTTTCACGGGCTTTCCTACGAATATGTCGCCGGCCGGCTCAAGCAGATATCGCCCGATCTGGCGGCGAAAAGAACCATCGTCGCGCATCTCGGCAACGGGGCGAGCCTGTGCGCCATGCGCGACGGGCGAAGCGTCGATACGACGATGGGCTTTTCAGCGCTTGACGGCCTGGTCATGGGCACACGCTGCGGCGCCATCGATCCGGGCGTGCTTTTGTACCTGTTGTTGGAAAGAGGCGTTTCGGGAGAGGCGCTGCAAGACATGCTCTACGAGGAATCCGGCCTGCTCGGCGTGTCCGGCATTTCCGGCGACATGCGCACGCTGGAGGCCAGCGACGACCGCCGGGCTCGCGAAGCGGTGGAGCTTTTCGCCTTCCGCGCCGCCAGGGAAGTTGCCGCCCTCGCCAACACGCTGGGCGGGCTGGAATGCCTGGTGTTCACCGGCGGCATCGGCGAGCACTCTGCCCCGGCCCGAAAAGCGATTTGTGAGAGGCTTGGCTGGCTCGGCGTGGCGATCGACGAAGCCGCCAACAAATCCCATGAAGCGCTCATAAGCCAGGCGGACAGCAAGGTCGAAGTCCGCGTCGTCGCAACCGACGAAGAAGGTGTCATCGCCCGCCACACGCGCAAGGTAATGGAGGAGCCCGGCTGATGCGGATGGCCTTGCTCGACCGGCTACGTCGCGAGCGCGGCCGATCTGTTGAACACAATGGTCACCCGCGTTCCGTTGCCAGGGGTCGAATCCACCTCGAACCGCGCTTTGGCATTTTCGGTCAGCGATTGAGCGATCAGCGCTCCGAGCTTGCCGGGTCTCGGCCAGGTCTCGCCTTCGGGCAGGCCGATGCCATCATCGCCGACTACGATGCGAAAACCGTCGCCATCGACGACGCTGCGCAGCGTGATCGTGCCGCCTTCGCGACCCAGAAAGGCGTGCTTCAGCACGTTCGTCAAAAGCTCATTGAGGTCACTCGCCAACTGCGAAGTCCCGGCGCGGCCACGCATGGCGGAGAGCCGAGATGATGGGTGGGAAGCGCCTGAAGGCTCAGCTCGAATGGCTCTGCTCGACCAGATGGTATTTATACCGGTCGCGAATATGCGTGTTGAAGAACCGGCCCTTCGACGAGGCTTTGCGGAATGCCGCGTGGACCTGCGGCGGCACGTCCTCGTAGTCATAGCGGTTTCCGCTCGGGACGAACCATACGGAGAGTACCCTCGTCACCGGCTGGTAATCGATGCTTCTGATCGCAGTTGAAGGCATCTCGACAGGTCCAATGCTCGGCAGTGCTCCAATCCAGGCAATCGTGTGAATAACCCTGCACGGAGAGCGAGGTTCCTTCCTGCCGAAGCAGCCTTGCCGCTACGGGCCGGCTTCACCAAATACGGTTGATGCCACCGCTCAAGACATCGGCTGCAGCCCGCCAGGGCGATCTCTTTGCCGCCACCGACGACCTGCCGGAAGGATTTCACTACCAGCCTGAACTGATCACGCCGGACGAAGAAGCAGCGTTGGCAAGCCAGCTCGCAACCCTGCCTTTTCAGGCCTTCGACTTTCACGGCCATCTGGCAAACCGTCGGGTGGTCGGCTTCGGGCTGCGTTACGACTACGATCGGCTCGAAGTCGTCGAGGCACCGCCGATACCCGGCTTTCTGCTGCCGCTCAGGGGAAAGGTTGCAGCCTTTGCCCGCCTGCCGGCCGAAACCTTCGTGCAGGTGCTGATCAACGAGTACCTGCCGGGCGCCGGTATCGGCTGGCACCGCGACAAGCCTCATTTCGAAGCGGTCGCCGGCGTTTCGCTGCTGGCCGCCTGCAGCTTTCGCCTGCGCCGGAAAAACGGCACGCGATGGGATCGCAAGACGGTCACCGTCGAGCCAAGATCGGCCTATCTGATGACGGGCGCTGCGCGCAACGAATGGGAGCACAGCATTCCGCCGGTCGCCGAGCACCGCTATTCGATCACCTTGCGCACGCTGCGACCGCAACGCGCTTAAAGCAGGGCGGTGGGGAAGCCCAAGCGATGCCCTAAGGACCAGGCTGAAACAAGTTCATCCGTCGCCATGCCGACCGGCAAAGTCCGCCAACATGGCGCGCTGGCCTTTCAGGATCTTGAGGTTGGCTTCAGGCAGGGAGAACCAGCCCGCTCTGTCGACTTCGGCAAATTCCTTCATCGAGCCGGACCTTGGCGGCCATTCCATGACGAAGGTGTTACTGCTTATGGCGTTGCTGTCGAAGTCCGCTTCGACGCACCATGCGACGACGAGCTTGCCGCCCGGCTGCCGGTAGCTGCCAAGGTGTTCGAAAACTCCATCGATGGCGACGCCGAGTTCCTCTTCGGCCTCGCGTTTTGCCGCCGCCAGCTCGTCCTCGTTCTCGTCGACCAGACCCTTCGGGATCGACCATGCGCCGTCGTCCTTCTTCGCCCAGAATGGTCCGCCCGGATGCACCAGCAACACCTGAAGTGAACCTCTGCTTTGGCGATAAATGAGCAACCCCGCGCTGCGTTTGGCCATTCCGCTATTCCCCTGACGAAAATGAAACGAACGTTCTCGTCCGGGCCGGCCTATGGAGCAGCCTGCCACGGCGGAACGATTTCCGCTCGCAGCCGTTCCGTCCGTTCGGCAAATGAGTGATTGACATGGCGACGCCGCGAGCTGCCTGGAAGGGCTTTATGAAAGTCGGATCGGTTTCCTGTGGCGTCAAGATCATCGGCGCCGTCAGCGAGGCCGAGAAAGTGCATTTCAGGATCCTGAACCGCAAGGACGGTCTCCCGGTCAAGAGCGCTTATGTCGACGAGGAGACCGGCGACGCGGTGGAGGCTGCCGAGCAGGTAAAGGGCTATGAGGTGGCGAAGGGCGAATTCATCCGCATAGAGCCGGACGAAATTAAGAAACTTAAGATGGTATCGCAGCATACGCTCGAGATCGGCGAGTTTGTGCCCACCGCCGAAATCGATGCACGCTACCTCGAAAAGCCCTATTATCTGGTCCCGGCCGATGTGCCCTCCACGGAGGCTTTCGCGGTGATCCGGGACGCCATGGCCAGGAAGAAAGTGGCAGCCCGCTCCTGCGTCGTGCTGTACCAGCGTGGCCGAGAGGTGCTGATCCAGCCGCTGGGCAAGGGCATGGTGATGACTGAACTACGCAACCACAATGAAGTGGTCGCGGCGGACGCGGTGTTCGAAGGGCTGAAGGCTCGCAAGGTCGATCCCGAGATGCTGGAAATCGCGCAATTGCTGATCGGCAAGAAGCCGGCCAAATTCGACCCGTCGAAGTTCGAAGACACTTATGAACAGGCGCTGGTTGCGATGATCGAAGCCAAGCGCAAGGGCAAGAAACCGCCCAAGCCGGCACCCGAGCCGAGGACGAACGTCGTCAATCTCGCCGATGTTCTGCGCAAGAGCCTGGCGCAGGAGGGCGGCAAGGCTCCGAACAAAAGTCCGAGGGCGACGGCGAAACGCAAATCGGCCTGAATGTCCGAAAGCAGATCGAACGGAACCGAAAACACTCGCGCGCATTTAGATGACGTAGCAATCCGTCGGCAAAGCTAAGCGGAGCGGGGGACTGGTGGACGTCGTTGAACTAAGGACTGGCGGGATCCCGCAAGTTTCCTCCGCCGATCTGATGCAGGCGTTGCCTGTCGCCGTCTACACCACCGACAAACAAGGCTACATCACCTTCTTCAACGAAGCCGCTGCCGATCTCTGGGGACATCGTCCGATGGTTGGCCAGGACCGCTGGTGCGGATCATGGAAGCTTCGCCACCTTGATGGGCGACCGATGGCGCACGATGAATGTCCGATGGCCGTTGCCTTGCTGGAGGAGCGGGACGTTCGTGGGGGCCGGGCGATCGCCGAGCGGCCGGACGGTCAGTTCATCCCGTTCAGCGCGCACCCGGTCCTGCTTCGCAATGTGCGCGGTGAGGTCGTCGGCGCCATCAACACCCTGCTCGACCTGCGCACCCAGGCGCTGGCTGACGACGCCGGCATAAGGCTCGCTGCCATCGTCGAATCCTCGATGGACGCGATCGTGTCGAAAGACCTGAACGGCATTATCACCAGCTGGAACGACGCGGCACAACGCCTGTTCGGCTACACGCCCGCCGAGGCGATCGGCCGCCCGGTGACGATCCTCATCCCGCCCGACCACCTGGATGAGGAAGCCATGATCATCAGCCGCATTCGCGCCGGCGAACGGATTCCTTCCTACGAGACTATCCGGCAGCGCAAGGACGGCACCCTGGTCCCGGTTTCGCTCACCATTTCGCCGATACGCGACGGCATCGGGCGTATCGTCGGGGCCTCCAAGATCGCGCGCGACATCAGCCCGCACAAGGAGAGTGAACGGCGCATCCGCACCCTCATGCGCGAAGTCAATCATCGCGTCAAAAACCAATATTCGGTGATCGTCTCGATGATCCGCGAGACCAGCAAGCTGGCGGGTACGCCAGAGGCTTTCCTTTCCCAGGTCCGGGAACGCATCATGGCACTTTCGGAATCACACGATCTGCTAGTCGATGCCGAATGGCGTGGCGCGACTATCGGCGAATTAATCCATGCCCAGACCAAGGCCTTCGCGACACAGGCCAGGCTGTCGATGAGCGGGCCGATGATCATGCTGCAGCCGAACGCGGTGCAATATCTCGGCATTGCCTTTCACGAGCTGGCCACCAATTCGGTAAAGCACGGAGCGCTGTCGCGCCTTGACGGACGGGTCGAGGTCGAATGGACCGTGACGCCAGCCGCCGATGGCAGCGATGGCTTCCGCCTTGTCTGGCGGGAACTGGACGGACCATTGGTCGATGAAAACACGCGACGCGGTTTCGGAACGGTCGTGCTCAAACGCGTCACCCCGCAGGCGCTCAGCGGCACCGGCCGCCTGGAATTTGAGAGGCATGGCATCACCTGGACGCTGGAAGCGCCGCTGCGCTTCGTTCAGATGTCGATGGCTGGCATTTCGGCTGATTGAAGGCCGCTATCTCGGCCGCGGCTTGGCGGCCGTGTGGCAACGCAATCCCTTTGGAGACAATCAGGAGGAGCAGCTATGAGTTGGCTGGGCACTTGGCGGAATCAGTACGGGTCGGTGGTCGAACTGACCAGCGAAGAGGGCGGACGGATCAGCGGAACCTTCAGGACGGCACTGGAGGACAGCGCCTTCTTCGGCATGACGGTGCCGCTGTTCGGTGCCTGCCATGGAGACGTGATCGGATTCACCTGCGCGGCCGAAGGGCGGGTCGGAGCCGCGGCGGTGAGCTATACCGGCATCCTCAGGGATGGGAAGCTGGAGATGCTGTGGCACACCGTTGCGGATGCCGCTTTGTCGGCTGAAAAGGAAGGTGCCCCGGCCCGAGCCAGGCAACTCCCCGCCTGGCGCGCTTTTGGAACCAGCCTCGACAGTTTTGAACGCGTCTCCTGACTGTCGCGGGCATTCAGCTCGCGAGTGAGGCAGTGCATCGGAACTGGCGCTGACGATGGCGCGTTGGTGCATCAGGACATGCGCTGTTCGTTACGGGACCGAACCAATGAGCGTGCTTTATCGCGCAGCGAAAATCGCCGAACAGGCCCATGCCGGGCAGACGGACAAGACAGGGCGGCCTTATATCGAACATTGCCGCCGGGTCGTCGATGCCGTCGAAACGCTCGACCAGAAAGCCATCGCCTATCTTCACGACGTCATCGAAAAAGGCGACGGCTGGAACCGCGACCGGCTTGAGGCGGCCGGATTCGGGCCGTCCATCGTGTCTGCCGTCGATGCCATGACGCGGCTGCCGAACGAGGACGATGCCGCTTTCGTTCGCAGGGCCGCGGCCAACCCGCTGGCATTGCCGGTCAAGCGCGCCGATCTCGCCGACAATCTGTGGCAGGCACGGCAGATCGGGGCCTCGACAGCGAAATACGAAGACGGCCTGCGCATTCTCAGAGAAGAATTCGCGAGCTGACGGAAAGCTAGCGCCTGTCGCCGATATGAGTTTACTCGGTGACGTGCGGCGTATGCCGCTTGTCCTCCGCGGGATCGGCCTCGATCCGCGCCCGGCCGGGATCGAACGCGCCGTGGCGGGCGATCGCCAATGCCGGGGTGTCGGGCGTCTCGTAGGCCCACATGAAGTCTTCTGCCGACGAACCGACCGCATGAACACGCCAATAGCTTGCCGTGCCTTTCAGCGGGCTGTGGCTCGTTGTGTTCGTCTTCTCCAGAAGGTCGAAATAGATGTCCTCGAAGGGTATGTAGAAGACAGGATCATGACCGTCTTCGTAGAGCAGCTTTGCCCGCTCGCTCGACGCAATGATGGCGTCGGAGAACCGAACGGTTACGGTTCCATCGAACGGGACAATGCTGAGCGGGCCTGGGCGGGGGGCGGAATTTGCGGCTAAGGACTGCATTCGACTTCTCCGTTGACTGCGCTGCCCTCCCGAAACGTGCTGTTGCCCGTCAGAGTTCCAGCTCTACGCCTCTCCTCTTCCGAACCTGTCGAGGAACCCGGCAAGGTGATCGGCAACGCGCTCGGGTGCTTCGCGCGTCGGAAAGTGGCCGATGCCAGCCAGAAGCTGGCGCTCGTAATGGGCCGTGAAGTGCCGTTCCTTGCCTTCGGACGATTGCGGCAGGACAACGCGGTCGGCATCGCCGTGGATCGTCAGAGTAGGCGCGGGAATAGACTTGGCGGAAATCTGGCGCCGGGCAAGATCGGTGTAGCGCGGATCGGGATCGGCTTCACCCCAGCGAACCCTGTAGGAGTGCAATGTCACGTCGGCCCAATCGGGATTTTCGAAGGAAGCGGCAACGCTGTCAAAAAGCTCTTCCTCGAACCAGCCGGG
This sequence comes from Mesorhizobium sp., assembly GCF_005063415.1. Taxonomy (GTDB): domain Bacteria; phylum Pseudomonadota; class Alphaproteobacteria; order Rhizobiales; family Rhizobiaceae; genus Mesorhizobium. Next base: position 19,266 of record NZ_SUEG01000014.1, on the reverse strand, counting down.
CGGGCTCCAGCTTTCCCATTGGAAATGCGCGAACGCCTTGCCTTGCTGGCGAACGATCTCGGCGCCGCGATCCGTTGCCATGAACCATTGGTACCAGAATGCCCTGACCTGGCCCAGCGGCGGCGTCGCGAGTTCGCCCGGCTGCCAGCCAAGCGACAATGCCGAGCAGCACCGTATCCTTTCGGGAAATACCGAGGCGAGCAGGTAAGCGATACGAGCGCCCCAATCGTGGCCGACGACCGCAAAATGTCCGAGGCCAAGTGCGTCGGCGAAATCGATCGCATCCTGGGCCATGGCGGCAATTTCACCGGATCGCATGGTGTCGTCCGACAGGAAGGCGGTGTTGCCGAACCCACGCAGCCACGGCGCAAAGGTGCGGAAGCCGGCACGGTGCAGGACAGGCGCAATGCGCGTGAAGGTGGTTGCGTCGTCCGGCCAGCCGTGGAGAAGCAGAACGGGCGCGCCGGCCTCAGGGCCACCGGCGATGTACGCGATGCGCAGTAAGGGCGTGGTGCAGAAGGCGGGTGTTTCCATGGATCCGGCCATCCCGTTTCGATCACGCCGAATGGCGTCAGATCGTCTTCGGCGCAAGTTTGCTGAACCTCGCGCGGCTGCGATTGTTCCATGAGAGAGGCAGACTGCCAATGGAACCTCACCGCTGTTCCCGATGGAAGAAGACCGACGGGAACGGTTTTGCAAGGTCGTCGTTGTTTCAGACCTCCGCACGCGCCATAATCGCAATGGCCGCCACTCGCCGACTCAACAGCAAATGGATCACATGCTGGATCGATCGCCTACCCTTCCAAGGTCGCTTGGCGCTGCGCTAAGAAGGGAAGTGCCGCGGTTTACGGTACCCGGCAATGAAATTTCGTGCACCACGGTCGCATCCTACAATGTGCATAAATGCGTCGGCACCGACGGCAGGTTCGATCCGGAGCGGGTCGCAGCCGTGGTTAGGGAACTCGACGCCGATATCATTGCTTTGCAGGAGGCCGACGAAAGAACCGGAAGCAGGCAGGGATTGCTGGATCTCGCGGCGCTCGAGCGGGACAGCGACCTCGTCCCCACACATATCCCGGAAAACCGCCGCAGCCATGGCTGGCATGGAAATCTGATCCTGGCACGCCGCGGCGTGGTCGAAAGCGTGAACCAGATCCGGCTGCCCGGCCTCGAGCCGCGCGGTGCGGTCATCGTGGACCTGGAACTGAAGGGCGTCTCCCTCAGGATCATAGCCGCACATTTTGGCTTGCTGCGGCG
>NZ_SUEG01000014.1:11588-17999 GCF_005063415.1 Mesorhizobium sp. | reverse complement strand
GCAGCAAGCCAACGCACTTGTCGAAGCCACGCATCCGGTTCTGCGGCCAACAATCCTGCTTGGCGACCTCAACGAATGGCGCGTCCGCAACAGGTCTTCGCTGCTGGCCCTGCTGCCGCATTTCGGTCCGATCGATGCGGTTCTGCCGAGCTTTCCGTCGCGCTTTCCGCTGTTTGCGCTCGACCGCATCCTGGCCAGGCCGCCACACCTGATTTCCAGCATCGAGGTACACAAAACGCCGCTGGCGCAGCGCGCCTCCGACCATCTGCCGATCAAGGCGCGGCTGAATCTGGACGCCATAAGGCAGCCGCGACTGCAACCAGAATGAACCTGAAAGGTTGTTAGTCAGATTTCAGGTTGTTCGGTTCGCTGATATTGCCGGTGCACTTCATGGATACAGCCATTTCACGGTTTGCCCAGGACAAGATCGCGGCCGGCAATAGCGGGCTGCTGCTGATCGCCGACAATTACGACGCGTTTGCCGCGCGAATCCTCGCCGCGCGCAGTGCTACCAGCAGTCTCGACCTGATGTACTATCTCTGGCATGACGACCACAGCGGCCGGCTGCTTATGCAGGAGGTCGTCAAGGCGGCGGAGCGCGGTGTCCGCGTCCGCATGCTGCTGGACGATATAAATCCGCGCAACAGCGACGCTGCTTACCTGGCGCTCAACAGCTACAAGAACATCGAGCTGAGGCTGTTCAACCCCAGCGGCATGAGGAACGGCAGCATCTTTCGCTCGCTGGAGATGGTCGCCCGGCTGTTTGCGATGACCCGCCGCATGCACAACAAGGCCTGGATCGCCGATGAGAGCTTGGCCATCGTCGGCGGAAGAAATATCGGCGATGCCTATTTCGACGCTGCGGAGACGAATTTCCGCGATCTCGACCTGTTGCTTCTCGGTCCTGCCGTAGGGCAGACGATGCAGATCTTCGAGGCGTTCTGGAATTGCGAGGCGGCAAAGCCGATCCAGCTGCTCAACCCGGCTGCGGCGGGCTCGCGCGCCGATTTCCTCGACAATCTCGACGCGACTGCGGACGGCCAGCTTTTGAACAGCCTCAGTGCCTGGCGCACGATCACGGAGTTCATTGCAGCGCACAGCGACGTCTGCTGGACGAAAGGCGTTCGCGTCATTTCCGATCCGCCGGAAAAGGTTCGCGGCAAAAGGCGCAGGAACTGGCTGACCAAGGAGCTGCTTCCCGCTATCGCGGCGACCAGGCAGCGCCTCGAAATCGTCTCGCCCTATTTCATCCCCAGCCGCACCGGGTTGGCCATCCTGTCGAAGCTGGTGGACCGTGGCGCCAAGGTTGCAATCCTGACCAACTCGCTCGCCGCGACGGACGTCGCCGCCGTGCACGGCGCCTATGCCAAATACCGCCGCAAGCTGCTTAGAAAGGGCATCCAGCTGTTCGAATTGCAGCCCTTCAACCGCCAGGCCAACATCTCCGTTTTCGGCTCAAAGGGGGCCAGCCTTCACACCAAGGCCTTCACGGTCGACGACACGCTGGGGTTTGTCGGTTCCTTCAATTTCGATCCGCGTTCGGTGTCGTTGAATGCGGAAATGGGCGTGCTTTTCCACGATACCAATCTGGTGATGGAGTTGCGCCGGCGGTTCGAGCGCGAAAAATCGCCGCAGACCAGCTACCAGCTGGTCCTGGACAAAGGCGCCTTGCGGTGGCTCGGCATAGCGGATGGCGAGATGCGGCAATATTCGCGTGAGCCCGAGGCCAGTCTCTATCGGCGCATCGTTGCAGCGCTGGTCGGGTGCCTGCCGATCGAATCGCAATTGTAGAGGCGACGGATTTGTCCGAACGCAACTCTTTGTCGGAACGGAACTCCGGGATCACGAGTTGTAACCGTTGTCCGGAGCATGCCGATGAAGACCACGATATACAGTTTTCTTGCTGAGCTCTTGCCGTTCTGGATGGCGCATAAACGCAAAATGCGCGCCGACCGCGCCGCCGAGTGGCCAACACGACCGGCCGCTGCGGATGACGATGTTCGGCCGTCAGGCGATCCGAATCGCGCAACACCGGCGCGACGGGGCAACACGTCCTAGGGCGGGATGTCTTCAAATTAGATCCCGCTCCAACTGTTTGGTTAGCCGCATTTCTGCGGCGCCAAATGATTCCACTTGACTGCAAAAGCTCTGGCTCCTCGCCGATCACGCTATCGTCAAGTGTCGCAATTCGAAATCCGGCGTTACCAAGCATCCATTTTGCAGCACGTACGTTAATGTGCACTACAGGTTGCCGCTATAGGTGAGCGCCATGAGTGCTAGTGCGATAGAATTCTTGCAGGACTGGATCCACGAAAACATTCATCTACCGCCGCCTCCGATCAAGCTTGAAAAGGAGGCGGAAATCCTTGCCAGGGAATGCAAGGAAGAGGCGGCAGACGCCGGCGTCTCCATAGAAGACATCGAGGAAGAGGTTGGCGACCTCAAGGATCTGCTCGTCGCCAAGCTTGAAGACGCAGCCGAGGACGAGGCCGGGCAACTCAATGGCAAGGGGCGCGACATGAATAGGACGGATGGAGCCAACGGGCCGGCGACCCTGCAGAACAATCTGTGACTCAGGGCGGCCGAACGAATGCGCCGCTGAGGGAGCCGCAATCTCCTAGGCTTTCAGGGGGTCCTTACTGCAGCCGGTGCCGTGGGTCAGACTTCGCACGATCCGCCCGGGCTGAACGAATGACGCCATCGCATAAACCTTTTCGCCGGACACGCGTTGTTGGGTTTCAAGCCAGGGAGATGACCATGCAGATGAAATCGGAAATCGCCGGCGAGGCCGCCAAGCAGCGGCACATCCAGCGCCGTATCGACGAGAAGGACAAGTCCAAATCCAATGGCAAGCAAAAAGGCGCCATGCAGGCCGGTGCCCGCAAATATCCCGAGCCGCCCTTCCCCGAGCAGCACCAGCCGAAGCCGGGGCATGAATGGGCGATCGAGCCGGCGCCGCTTTACGATGCGCCATTTTATATCGGATCGAAAAAGCTCGACGGCAAAGTGGCCGTCATTACCGGCGGCGACTCAGGCATCGGCCGTGCGGTGGCCGTGCTCTATGCGCGTGAAGGCGCCGATGTGGCGATCATCTATCTCTCTGAGGATAGGGACGCCAAAGATACCAAAAGGGCCGTCGAAGCCGAAGGCCGGCGCTGCATCCTGATCAAGGCCGATGTCAGCGAACGCGACCACTGCCACAACGCGGTGGCTGAAATCGTGCAGGAGTTTGGGCGGATCGACGTGCTGGTCAACAACGCCGCTTTCCAGATCCACTCCAGCGATTTCAGCGAGCTGACCGAGGAGCATTTCGACACGACGCTGAAGACCAACCTCTACGGCTATTTCCACATGGCGCAGGAGGCCGTGCCGCACATGAAACCCGGTTCGGCGATCATCAATACCGGTTCAGTGACCGGCATCGAGGGCTCGAAACAACTGGTCGATTACTCCATGACCAAGGGCGGCATTCATGCCTTCACCCGCGCGCTCTCGGGCAATCTTGTCGAAAAGGGCATAAGGGTCAACGCCGTGGCGCCAGGCCCGGTTTGGACGCCGCTCAACCCCTCGGACAAGGAAGCCGGCGATGTTTCGAAATTTGGCGCTGACACGCCGATGAAACGGCCGGCCCAGCCGGAGGAGATCGCGCCAGCCTACGTGTTCCTGGCCTCGCCGCACTGCTCGAGCTATATCACGGGCGAGATATTACCGATCATCGGCGGTTACTGACGGCATGTATTTCATAGCCCTGGCCACTGACTACGACGGTACGCTGGCGCATGAAGGGGTCGTTGCCGAGAAGACTCTTGCGGCCCTTGAACGCTTCAAGAAGAGCGGCCGCAAGCTCATTCTCGTCACCGGGCGCGAGCTGCCCGACCTGAAGCGTGTCTTTCCCGAAATCGCGATCTTCGACAAGGTCGTCGCGGAAAACGGCGCGTTGATCTACACGCCGGCCAGCGAGGAGGAGCGGGCGATATCTCCGCCGCCCGCCCCCGAGTTCATCGCCAAACTCAGGAAACGCGGTGTCAAACCGCTTTCGGTCGCCGCTCGATCGTCGCAACCTGGGAACCGCATCAGGCTACCGCGCTCGAGGTCATCAAGAAATTGGGGCTGGAGCTGGAAATCATCTTCAACAAGGGCGCGGTTATGATCCTGCCCAGCGGCATCAACAAGGCGACCGGGCTGACAGCCGCGCTTCAGGACCTCCGATTGTCGCCGCACAACGTCGTCGGTGTCGGCGACGCCGAAAACGACCACGCCTTCCTGCGCGCCTGCGGGCTCAGCATCGCCGTCGACAATGCACTTGCGGCGGTCAAGGATACAGCGGATCTTGTGACACGCGGCGCGCGCGGAAAGGGCGTCGAGGAGCTGATCGACAAACTTATCGAGCGCGATCGCGAGCTTGTTCCGAGCCGCGACGGCATTCTGCTTGGCTCGGATGACGGCAAGGAGGTGCATCTGTCGCCAACCGATACGGTGCTGATCGCCGGCAGTTCGGGTATCGGCAAATCGACCTTGGCGACCGCACTGACGGAGCGCTTCGTCGAGAGAAAGTTCCAGTTCTGCATCTTCGATCCGGAAGGCGACTATGACGGCCTCGAAGGCGCCGTCCGGCTGGGCGACGGCTCGAATGCGCCGACGAAGACGGAGCTGCTCGATCTCCTGGAGAAGCCGGACAACAACCTGGTCGTCAACGGCCTGGCGCTGCGCGTCAATGAGCGGCCGGACTTCTTTGCCGACCTGCTGCCGGGGCTTGGTAGCGTTCGCTTCCGCACGGCACGACCACACTGGCTGATCATCGACGAAGCGCATCACCTCTTGCCGAAGCGGCGCGACGACACGCCAATGGTGCTGGCCATGGAATTGCCGGGCACGATCCTGATCACGGTTCATCCGGACGCGATCTCAACCGAGGCATTGCGGCTGGTCACCGCCGTCATCGCACTCGGCCCCAAGGCGAAAAAGGTCATCAAGACGTTCTGTCACGAGACCGGCACCGAACCGCCAAAGGACAAGGACCTGAACTCTCCAAAAGACGAGCGCGTGCTGTTCTGGCGGCCGCAGGCGCGCAAGAAACCCGCGATGGTCGAGCCGATCGAGCCGCGGCAGTCGCTCAAGCGCCACAGCCGCAAATATGCCGAGGGCCAGCTCGACGAGAAGGGCAGCTTCTACTTCCGCGGCCCCGACAATGCGATGAACCTCCGCGCCCATAATCTGATGATTTTCGCCCAGATCGCCGAGGGCATCGACGACAAGACATGGGAACATCATTTGCGCGCCGGCGACTATTCCGAATGGTTTCGCCACCAGATCAGGGACAAGGCACTGGCGCGCGAAACCGCCGAAGCGGAGAAAGACGGCACACTTTCGGCGCATGAGAGCCGCAACCACGTCCTGGACGCGGTGCGCCGCCGCTATACCGCGCCCGCGACCGCGCCGAAGGAATAGATGCAAACGGCGCCCAGCCGGTCCCAAGCCGGCTGGGTTCACCTCGTGGTCGATCTCCGTCCCGAGCCGGCAGAAGACTGAGTCCCAGCCGGTTCCAATCGTCGATGGTCCATCGTGGAACCTCATCCGCCAAACGAGATTGTCTTCTATCGGGCGCCAGATCCATTCAATGCTGAATAATTGCCCGGAAGGAGACGATGGATGAGCAACGACCGGGACAAGAATGGTCCTGTCTTTTCGGCGGAGCAGGCGCGGCAGGGCGAGATCATCCTGCGGACGCGGGCGCGCCGGATCATTTTCATCGCCGGCCTGGTGGGTCTCGTCTTGCTGGCATTGCTGGTGTGGTGGATTTGAATTCCTGACGGCTGGAGCGAAATCATGAAATCACAGCTTGTTGCCGAAAGCGCCGGACAGAGAACGTTCGTCGTTGTGCTTGATCCCGGCGAAGAGGCGTTTGCGCAGCTGACGTCGTTTGCGGTCGACCGTGGCGTCGGCAGTGCGTCGCTGACCGCGCTCGGCGCTTTCGAAAGGGCAACCGTCGGCTGGTTCGACCCTGGAGAAGGACCTACCGGAAAATCCCCGTCCAGGAACAGTGCGAAGTGCTGAGCGCGATCGGCGATGTTGCCATCGGCGACGACGGCAGGCCCAGCTTGCACGTCCACGCAGTCCTTGGATTGAGTGATGGCACCACGAGGGGCGGTCATCTGCTGGACGGCATCGTGCGGCCGACGCTCGAGGTCACATTGGTGGAGACGCCTGGCCATCTGCGCCGCAGGCACCGCCCCGAACTCGGCGTCGCCCTGATCGACTTGGAGGCTTGATCCGAGCCGATCACTTCGTTGATTTGACTGCGGCCGTTTCGGGTCCGACCTCCCAACCGAAGACGCTGCGGCCGCCGAGCAGATGCGATTGCTCGAACTCCCCGGCGACGATTTCCTTCAAGCTTGGGCCGGTGACATAGCG
>NZ_SUEG01000014.1:0-11578 GCF_005063415.1 Mesorhizobium sp. | reverse complement strand
CATAGCGCTCGACCTGCCGCGACTGGTCGTCCAGCCGCCGCAACGCGCCGATCTCTTCGTCACGGCCGAGCCTGGCCTTCTGGACAGCCGACTTCAGCACGCCGATCGTCTCGTCATAGACCTTCAGCGGCACGGGGAACGGGTGCCTGTCCTTACCGCCATGCGCCAGCGAGAAACGGCCTGGATCGGAAAACCGGCACGGCGCGCCATGCACGACTTCGGCGACCAGCGCCAGCGCCCGCACCGTGCGCGCGCCGACATTGGGCACCAGGAGAAGCCCGGCGAAATCTTTCGGGCCGCGCTCGGCCGCCGCCGCGATGTTGCCGTGCAGGCGGCGCATGACGACATCGCTTTCGCGTACATCGTGGTGCGCCGGCATCACCAGATGCGGCAGCAGCTTTTGTGCCGGCTCCGGCGCTGGCGCCGAGCCCCGCTCCAAAGCGGCAAGCTCCCTCACGATGCGATCCGGTCCAAGGTCGTGCAGAAGGTCCAGTTGTCCCCGGCGCGACGCTTCGGCGCGGCGGTCGGTCAGGTTGACGATCTCGCCCTGGTTGGCGCCTTCGATGGCGGCATGCGGCTGGTCGACAAAGCTCTTCAGGCCCTCGGACAGCCAGTGATAGCGGCGCGCCACCTTGCTGTCGCCGTTCATGCCTTGCTGCACCACCACCCACTTGCCGTCATCGGTGACGATAAAGCCGTGCAGATAGAGATCGAAACCGTCCTGGATCGCGGCGCTGTCCACCTTGGCGACAAGCCGGCTGGCCGTCGCGAGGCCTTGCCCGTCGAGGCCGACACGCTCGCCGATCAGGGCAAGCTCGTGCGGGGTCTTGCGCGAATGTGCGCCGCGGCCGCCGCAAACGTGGATGCCGAGTTCGCCGGAAAGTGGCGACAGGCCGCGCTTCAACGCCCCGACGACGCTGGTTGTGATGCCGGAAGAGTGCCAGTCCATCCCCATCACGGCGCCAAAGGACTGGAACCAGAACGGATGCGCCAGCCGGCGCAGCAGTTCATCGCGGCCGTAATGGTGGATGATCGCCTCGCACATGACCGCGCCAAGCCGCGTCATGCGGTCGCCGAGCCATTTCGGCACGCGCCCGCCGTGAAGTGGGAGATCAGCACTTCCCGATCGCTGTGCCACGCTCTTTTGCTCGCTCCTTGAGTCCTGCCTCGACAGATAGGTATCGAAAGCGTCGCGAAGAAGCGATGGCCTGATTCAGGCCGCGATCGTTGCAAGCCGCTAAAGCAATTCCAGGAAAAGTGTGAAACGGTTTTCCTGGAATTGCTCTAGCGGGCAGGCTCGCTGAGGAGATCAAACTTTTGGATCTCACAATGCTCGCCTACTGATGCCAGCAGATCCATTGGCGGTGCCCCAGTGTCCGGCCGCCTCCAACTGATCTCGAACGAGAATACAGGGTCCGTGAGATCCGGGCGCCGCTCTATTGCGACGAGGCGTGCCTGGTAGCCAAGCGGCCCGATGAGCGCATCGAGCTCCTGTCGAGCCGCGGCCTTCCACGTCAGTTCCAACTGGGCATGGTGTTCGCGCGACATTCGAAGGTCCACCCATTTCAGGACCAGCAAGGTGGCCAGCGTCAGCGCCGTGCCGGCCGCGCCCAAGCCGTATTGGCCACCACCGAAAGCCAATCCGATCGCCGTCATCACCCACAACGTGGCCGCCGTGGTGACGCCGCTGACAAGATTGCCGCGGCGAAGAATGGCGCCACCGCCGATAAAGCCGACGCCGGTCAACACGCCCAGCGGAAAGCGCAAGACGTCCATCGATGCAAACGAATCCGGGTGCTTGCCAACGGTCTCGAGCAGAATACTGGCCTGGATCATTGTGATGGCGGCGGCCAATCCGACCAGCACGGTGGTGCGTAGCCCCGCCGCGTGCCCGCGCGCCTCGCGGTTGAGGCCTATCAACAGGCCGGCGAGCGCGGTCAGAAGCAGTCGTGCCGCGATGTCCTGCCAGACCGGAGCAACGAGGAGCATCGCGGTCACCCGTCAGGCCAAGCGCTGCTGGCCAGGAATAGCGCCAGGGTCAAAGCGAACAAGGGCAAGAGCGTCTTCATCGCAAATTCTTTTCGTCGATAAGCAACAAACGATGCGCTTGGATTTTGGTTGCGCCGCCGACGATTCACCCCGGCGATGGGCAGCGGCGGAACAAAACCTTCGGCCTGCGGGTTGGTGGGTTCACGCCAACGAAGGATTTGCAGTCATGGTCCGCTTGCTGCTTGCCGGAGCCGTCGCTTATCTGGCCTATCGCATCACCAAGGAGATCGGTGGGTCCGACGAGGTCGATCCGCGGTCGCCTTCACCCGACCAAACCGGCCGCAAGGTGCCGAGGCGGGAAAGCGGGGCGCAGGGGAATGGCCGACGGCGGTAGCGAATGCCTCAGCGGCGGCGCGGACCAGCCATGACCGCATTTCCGTTGCCGCTCGACCTTCGTCCGATGGAAGCCAAAGCCGCCGATGCAATTCCTGGCGGTGACGGGCTTTGGCAGTACGAACCGAAATGGGACGGGTTTCGCTGCCTCGTGTTCAAGGGCGACGATGCCGTCGATCTGCGTGCAAAATCGGGCAAGCCTCTCGGCCGCTATTTTCCCGAACTGGTCGCGGTGCTGCGCTATGTGAACTCGCGACGGTTTGTTGCCGACGGCGAGATCGTCATCGAGGTCGACGGGTCGTCCTCGTTCGAGGCCCTGCAAATGCGCCTTCATCCAGCCGAAAGCAGGATCCGCAAGTTGAGCCTGGAGACGCCTGCCATGCTGGTCCTGTTCGACATGCTGGCCGAACCCGGCGGCAGGATCATCATCGAAGCGCCTCTCACCACCAGGAGGCAGGCGATTGAGGCCTTTGTCGCGTCGGCGGCACGGCCCGAACTGCACCTGTCCAAATATACGCACGACACCGCCACCGCCGAGCGCTGGCTGCAGGGCGCCGGCCACGGCTCGACCGACGGTGTCGTTGCAAAACTGATCGCCGGGGCATACCGGCCCGGCGAGCGCGCCATGGTCAAGGTCAAGCGGCTGCGCACTGCGGATTGCGTGGTCGGCGGCTTTCGCTATCTCGCCGGCAGCAACGAAGTCGGATCCCTGCTGCTCGGCCTCTACAACAACGAAGGCAGGCTGGACCATGTCGGCTTCACCTCGACTATCGGCAAGGACGACAGGGCGGCGCTGACCACACGGCTGGAAAAACTGCGGGCCAAACCGGGTTTCACCGGCAAGGCGCCGGGCGGACCAAGCCGCTGGAGCACGGAGCGCAGCGGACAATGGGAACCGATAAAGCCTGAACTGGTGGTCGAGGTTCGTTTCGACCATGTGACAGGCGACCGGTTCCGGCACGGAACCAAGCTGTTGCGCTGGCGGCCGGACAAGCAGCCCCGGCAATGCACGTTCGAGCAGATCGAGTAAGTCCGTCCCGAGGCATCGCTTCAAGCTCTTGCTGCCCCGTCCTGCCGACGACGACGGAACCAATGCAGAATTCGCTGGTTCGCCGCACTAGCCGAGCCTCGGCAATCCATTGCCGAGGCTCGGAGGCGATCTGGTAGATCAAGCGGCTTCTTGCATTGCGCGTTCGTTGACACCGCTTTCGCCGAGCTTGGAAAGCGCTTCGTCGGTCGCGACCTCTTCCTTGAGAGTTGCCCTGAGCAGCTCGACAACGTCGCTCTTGCCGAGTTCTTCCGCCCACGCGATCAAAGTGCCGTAACGAGCGATCTCGTAATGCTCGACAGCCTGCGCCGCGCCGACAAGCCCGGCGTCGAGCGCGGGAGCACCGTTATACTCCTCGAGCACTTCCGAGCCCTCTTCGATGATGCCGTCGATCGCCGGACAGGTCTTGCCGCGGGCTGGCTTGCCGAATTTCTCGAACACCTCCTCAAGGCGGTCGACATGTCCTTCGGTTTCCATGCGGTGTTTCTCAAAGGCGGCGGTCACTTCTTCCGACTCGGCGCCCTTGGCCATTTTGGGCAGCGTTTTCAGTATCTTCTTCTCGGCGTAGTAGAGGTCTTTGAGCCCGTCGAGGAACAGATCCTCAAGGCCCTTGCTTGCCGCCTTCGCGGCCTTTTTCGTGGTCGCCATGATCCTCTCCCGAATGGTTGGTGCCGCCTCGCAAAGTGGAGGCGTCCGATAACCCACCGACGGGAAACAAGTTCCCTGACGGTCCGGCAGCTTTGAAAATTTTTTCGGACCCGCCGTGTAGTGTCGCAAGGAGCCTCGACCTGCGGCAGCAATCGGCGAGGAAAGCGCCGTCAGCGCTCGCCGATATGCTCGACCAGGCGGGTATATTCGGCCTCGGCCAAGCCGTAGCCGCCATCCGCCAGTGCGACGAGACCATCGCGATCGCGGATGATAATTTCGCCGCGGCGGGACCGGATGAGCCCTCGCCCCTCAAGCAGCTGCAGCGCGACCGTGACGCCCGGGCGCCTTACGCCAAGCATGATCGACAGGAATTCGTGAGTGATCGTCAGCCGGCCGCCGTCCACCCGATCGTCACACATGAGCAGCCAGCGCGCCAGCCGGTCTTCAAGTTTCGATCGCGCGTTGACCAGCGCCGTATAGCCAGTCTGGACATGCAGAGATTGCACGTAGCGCAGCAAGAACAGCCGCAGCGTCGGGCTTTGCGTCAGCGCCGCCTTGAACGGCTCGGCGTCGATCCTGGCGGCTTCTCCTGCCAGCTGCACATAGCAATCATGGACCGTACGGTCGTCGCCCATTATCAGGGCCGAGCCGGTCATACCTTCCAAGCCGACAAGACCAACTTCCGCATCGCTGCCGTTCGGCATTTTCGCAACCACCGAACCGATGCCGTCCTCGAGGAAATAAATGGCCTCGATCGGCGATCCGGACACTTCGAGCGATTGCCGTAACTCCAGCGAACAGCGCTCGATGTGCGGCTCGAGAGATGCGAAATCGCCGGCGCTCATCCGGCGCAACAGCTTGTTTCTGTATAGATTTTTATTGGAAATTGCTGGATCAGACATAGCTAGCCCCAAAACAGGGCAAGAGCTTTTTGTCTCCCAGCCGTCCGCGCCCGGTATAACCTGCGGACGATAACGCTTATATAAGCACTCAAAGGTATGGAGCCTACTAAATAAAAAAATGAATCGATGCACGGCAGTTTCTCCTGCCGCTTGCCTACGAAAACATCCGACTGAAAGTTAGAGTTGGAAACGTACCAACGACGGCTTGGTACGAAAACGACAATTGAGACATCGGGCGCGAAAGAGCCCGTCGCGAGGGATGCAACGGGCTCCATTCGGGCGTCGTGGGCTACGCCCAATGATCCAAATGAGGGGTGGGTTGGATCGCAGCAACAATGCAGGTGCAAGGCAGTCGTTCCCAAACTGTCTGCTTGGTAATTTCCGTACATTGAGTTTGGACGAGAGCGGCGCTAATTGAATTGGAGTCGTCCACACAGACATGGCGAGTGGACGCTTGAAAGACGCTTCGCGCTTTCGCCCTTTTTCAAGGGAGGATGGCATGTCGATGCAAGGTGCAGCAACTCCAGCCGAACTGAGCGTGCTGAAAAAAGCCCTCGACGACTGCTGCCGCGAGTTGGGTGTTGCGGACGACAGTCCTGTCCGCGAGCGGTTGGCCGCCCGTATCATGTCGCTGTTCAACGAGGGTGTGCTCAGCGCCGATCTGAAAGAAGCTCTGGCCGCCGATCGCCAGCACTAAGCTGCTGCTATGGTGGTGTCCTCGGTGCCGAAAGGTTCGGCACCGGGTCGCCCTTTTTAGCCAGGGATCCTGGTTGGCCAAGGATCTTGGAAATCTTGTCTCTTCACGACAAAACGCCCGGCGCTTGTTACCAAGCGGCAGGCGTTTTTGTCGCGAGCGTGAAACTAAAGCGCGTCGCGTTTGACCGGCCCTCATGCGATGCGCATTAGGTTCCTGTTTTATGCATGTCGTTATCACAAAACCGCTGCACACCCTGGGGTCAAGCCCGAGGGCATGCTTTTGCGCGACATGCATCAAATGCGCCCAAGCAGGACCAGGATGATGACGATAAGCAGCACCAGGCCGAGGCCGCCACCACCGTAATAGCCCGTGCCATAGAACGGTCCGCCGCCCAAGCCGCTGAAGCCGCCAAGCAAGGCAAGGACCAAGATGATGATAAGAATGGTTCCAAGGCCCATGATGTCTGCTCTCCTTGTTTGCGCTGCCGCCATTCGCATCAGCGCGTCGCATTGTACAAAGGTATGAACGTACAAAGGTATGAACTCGCAAAGAGCATTCCTGTTCCGGCGGGCGGTAAGGCGTACGCTCATGCGGCGAGCAAAATGCCGGGCTGTGCCGTTAGAAAAGTCCACAGAAGCGTGCCCGCGGAGAATGGCGGGCCGGCCACCTTGAACACCTGAGAACATGCTGAATTTCATGGGGAATTTGTCGGAACCTTCGCCAGCCCGAACGGTTGTTTTCGTAGTCGCAACGCGACGACCCTCGTAAAAAGGAGAAGCATCATGCTCACGAAAATTCTCGCAGCTTCGGCGCTTACGATCGGTCTGGCCACGTCAGCGATGGCCCAGAACGTCGGCGACCCCTCCGGAGCCGCTGCCGACGGTAGCGGGCGGACGGTCGTAGTTCCGGATAATGGCGGCCCTGACACCAGCACGGATTCGACCATCACCAACAGCATTCGCGATTTCTCAACGACGAATTCGAATGCCGACCGGAATTGCCCGCCAGGCCCGCAGGGGGCTCTGCCCGATGCGACCGGCAAGGCTCCGGGCACGATGGCGCCAACGGTGAACGACAACCACTGCGGCAAGTAAGCGCCCGGTGATGACAGCCTGACGAGGCCGCGGAGCATAGGCTCCGCGGCCTCGTTAGTTTGCCGCAAGATCAGCCGCCTAGAGCAATTCCAGAAAAAGTGTGAAACGGTTTTCCGTCCGGAATTGCGTCAAACAAAGAGATAGAGCGTTTCAGCGTTTCCGTGAAACGATGAACCGCTCTAACGACCGCGGTGGTCGAAGCTGACTGCGATATCCCGACCGTCCAGCGCCCGAACGATGAAGCCAACCAGTTCCTCGTCGGTTTGCCGGAACCAGGGAAAGCGTTTGCGCAAATCGGCTATGACTACGGTGGTCGAGAGAATATCGCCCGAATGGTAGTCGGCCATGACGATATGGACGGCTTTGTCGGTATCAATACCGATTCCAAGCGGCGACTTGATCTGCCCCACGGAAGCCTCCACCCATCTCTCCCAGCCAACGATAGCAAGACTGCGGCAAAGCGAAAGAGCTTGTACGATTCCGTACGATCTCGTGGCTTGCGTTGCACTTTGCAGGACGCAGCCGGCGTCTTTTGTTTTGCGTTTCCAAACCGTTGTTTGGCGTGGCGGCGGCTGTGGCCGCCGCGACCAGGCAACCTCGCCGCAGCTTCCGCGTTGAGCCATCGGAGGGATGACATCGGCCTCGGAGAACTTCCATGAAAACACTTCTATCCATCACTGCGGCAGCGCTGATGGCCGGCGCGCCTTTGGCTGCTTTTGCTCAATCGGCGACACTGACGCCTCTAACGACCGACACCATTAGCAAGGTTGACACCGCGACGTTCGTCAAGACCGTGCCCATCGCCAATACATTCGAAATCGAATCGAGCCGACTTGCGCAGACGCAGGCGGCTGCCGACGACGTGAAGGCATTCGCGGCGCAAATGGTCACGGACCACACCAAGGCCGGGGAGGACTTCAAGGCGGCGCTCAGCAGGGGTCAGACGACTTCGGCCACCGCGCCAGCCGGCCCGTCGCTGGACACCAAGCACCAGGCGCTGCTCGACCAACTCAAGGAGGCCAGCGGTGACAGCTTCCAATCGAAATATATCGACATGCAGACCCAGGCGCATAAGGAAGCGGTGGCGCTGTTTTCCGCTTACGCAAATTCCGGCGACGATCCGGCGATGAAGGAGTTTGCCAAGAAGACGCTGCCGGTGCTGCAAATGCACGAACGTCATGTCAAGGACCTCGCTGCCGCGCATCAATGAGAGCGAAGAGTGCCTTTTTGCAAACGAAAGGCCGCCCCACACACGGCCTGTTTGAAGCGGCTGTCGTCCGGCCGCACGGCCGGGAACAAAGCACCGAGAGTGCCGTTATTTATCCGGCTTGTTCGGGGAGGATCCAATGGAAGGCGGCATTCGCGAGGCCTCAAGGATAGTAGCGCCGGGTTTCGGCGCCGCTGTCACGGGCTGAAATCGCTTTCCGAACGGGACAGGCTGCCTTCATGCGCTACGGCGAGATATTTGCAAATGTTACGGCACTCATGTTGCTGGCCTTGATGGTTGGCGGCGTCTTCGTCCTGTTTGGAGAGCCGCTGTGGCCGCGGCACTACGCGAGAATGGTGCTGGTTACGGATATCAATGCCATGACCACCGCGTCAGTCCGAACAAGCTGCGTGCCCAGTCCATGCCTGCCCGACACCATCGATCACACCGTGCTCACTCCTCGCCCCGAGGACGGACCATGATCTGCGATTGCAGCAGACGCGGAGCGAGGAGATGCGGAAAGGCCCGCCACGCGACCTGCGCGACGGACCCTTTGGTTCAATCAAACCGTCTGGCCACAACTAAGTCAGGATAATCACGATCTTGTAGGTATTCGGGTCGACAATGACGATCCGGCCATCGGCGAGCACGAAATACTCATAGCCTTCGTAAGCCGGAACGATCTTGACGATGCGCGCCGGCAGACGATGCAGCCGGACTTTCTTCCGCGGAACCTCGATGCCGACAGAGATGTCGAAATCGACGCTGGAAACGGGTTGGACGTTCGTCTCCTTGATGACCTGCGTGATCTCCGTCTTCTGTTCAACGGTCACATTGTTGATGGAAGCGGTCGAACTCTGGTCTTGCGTCTGCGTCGAGGCATTGCCCTGAGTCTGCTCGGTGGTCGTGGTCCCAGTCTTGCCCTGAGCCTGCTCCTCGGTCTTCATTTTCGTGTTGCCTTGGGCCTGCTCGGTAGTGGTGGTTCCGGCCTTGCCTTGGGCCTGTTCGTCGGTCTTCATTTTGGTGCTGCCCGTGGCCTGCTGGTCAGTCGTAGCACCGGCCTTGCCCTGGGCTTGCTCGTCGGTCTTCAGCTTCGGTTTGCCCTGCGCCTGTTGATCAGTCGCAGCGCCGGCCTTGCCCTGAGCCTGCTCGTCCATCTTGGCGCCATTCTGGCAATTGGCAGCGCCGGCTGCGCAATTGGTGCCGGACTGGTCGTCGGTCGACTGCTGCGTCTGGGCAAGTGCAGCTCCGCAGCTGACGCTGATTGCTAGCATGCTGGTGATCAGAACGCCTTTCATGAGAGATCTCCTTGGAAAATGCGTCCCTTCACCGCGTAAAACTGCGGCTAAAAAATTTTGTTCCAAACCAGTGGAGCGAAACGGCAAGCGATCCGAGTGGCGGAACAAGCTCCACCTGATGACGTTACCGGCCTATAGCGACCCCGCTGCGAACGGCATGACGCGGCGCAGCGCAGAGGTGGCTCACGACGAAAGGAGACGATCATGAGAATGCATCTTTCGGCAGCCGCGGCTGGGTTCTTGCTGCTTGCGGGTATTGGCGCCGCTGCCGCTCAGGACGTGGTCATCGAACCGCAGCAGGAGACGATCGTACGCGAGTATGTGAAAAAGCAGCCTCTGGCGTCCGTCCAGCTTCCCGGCGTGGAGCTCAATGTCGGCTCGACCCTGCCCGATACCGTCGAGCTTCATGAGGTTCCCGACGTCAAATACCGCTATGTCGTCGTCGACAATCGGACCGTCCTGGTCGATCCTGGCACGCGCAGGATCGTGAAGGTCATCGAATGAGCAAGCGCGTCGCTTTGAAGGGACATGCGGCGCGTCCAGCATTGTCGACATCCCAAACTGCTGCCCGTGCTGGGCAATTCGAGTGCAGAAAGGCCCGCCGTTCCGATGCACGGCGGGCCTCGTAGCGGAGACGACGTCCGGACAATTTCTGAACCAGCATTGGCTTATAACGCATGATCCCAGCACGCCCTGTGCTCGCCAAGCCCGAAACTTTGAGAGAATATTCCTGGCTTCGCATTTCGCGGGAAATACAGTGCTTTGATCCGACGATCAGCATTCCCGATGATGCCGGCAAGGCTTGGCACTCCGCCTGGCCGCAACGACTTCAGAACCGACGGGATAGATCATGTCTGGGAACACCAACACTTTGCTCTCATTTCTCTCCGCAAGTATAAACCGGCGCGCCGGTCTGGCTGTACTTTTCGCGTCGGCGGTTGCGATTGTCGGCCTTGCTGCGCCGTCGTTCGCCGAAGACAAGACGGCTGTCAAAGTCGGCATCATGAGCGGCGAGGACGAGGACGTCTGGCGCGTCGTCACCGCCCAGGCGGCGGAGAGGGGGCTGACGATCGAGACCGTGGTGTTCAACGACTATACCCAGCCGAATGAAGCACTCGAGCGTGGCGAAATCGACGCCAACGCCTTCCAGCACAAGCCCTATCTCGACAACCAGATCAAGACGCAGGGCTATCACATCGTCCCGGCCGGCTATACCGGGGTCTGGCCGATCGGCCTCTATTCCAAGAAGTACGCGAAGATTGCCGACCTGCCCGAAGGCGCCGTCATTGGCGTGCCGAACGACCCGTCCAATGAGGGCCGCGCACTGCGCGTTCTGCAGAGCGAGGGTCTGATCAAGCTCAGGGAAGGCACCGGCATTCTGGCGACGACCACCGACATCGCTGAAAACCCGAAGAAATTGGTCGTCAAGGAGCTTGACGCCGGCATTGTCGGGCGCTCGGTGGAAGATCTCGACGGGGCCGTGGTCAACACGGATTGGGCGCTTAAAAGCGGCCTCACACCGGAGAACCGCATCGCCCAGGAGGCGGTGGCCGACAATCCCTACCGCAACTTCATCGCGGTCAAGGCCGGCAATGAAAACCAGCCCTGGGTAAAGACATTGGTCGCCTCCTATCAGAACGAAAAGGTGAAGGCCGAATTCGACCGGGTCTACAAGGGAACCGGCATCAGCGCTTATTGATACCGAGCTCCACTTGGCGCTGAAGCCCGGCATGATAAAGCGGTCCGCGCTCCAACGCGGACCGCGGTCGCGTTTGCGGGACACCAAAACAGGAACTTTCATGAACCAGCATTTCGCCCCGGTTGCCGAAGTCATGCATTCCGCCGGCAACCGTGCCGCGGGATCGAACGATGTCGTGCGCCTCATCGAGCTGAAGCGCCGCTTCGGCGCTACGGCGGCGCTCGACGGCGTATCGCTCAGCGTACGCCAGGGCGAGATCCTCGGCATCATCGGCCGGAGCGGCGCCGGCAAGTCGACGCTGATACGCTGCCTGAACGGCCTGGAGCGGCCGGATACAGGACAGGTCTTCATCGAAGGCCGCGACATCAGCCGGCTCGGCGAGCGCGAATTGCAGCCGCTGCGCCGGCGCATCGGCATGATCTTCCAGCATTTCAACCTGCTGTCCGCCAAGACGGTCGAAGACAATGTAGCGCTGCCGCTCAAGATCGAAGGCCGGCCCGGGGCCGAACGCCTGGCGCGCGCTGCCGAGTTGCTCGAGCTTGTCGGCCTGTCGGAGAAGGCGAAAGCCTATCCGGCATCGCTTTCGGGCGGGCAGAAACAGCG
>NZ_SUEG01000149.1 GCF_005063415.1 Mesorhizobium sp. | reverse complement strand
CTCGAGGGGGAGGGAAAGCTGCGCCTGGTTCAATCCACCGCCCTCAGCACTTCGCGCACGTGGTCGATCAATTCGTTGATCTGGCCCTTGGTGATGATCAGCGGCGGCGAAAGCGCGATGATGTCGCCGGTGGTGCGGATCAATGCACCGCGCTCGAACGCCTTCACAAAAGCCGAGAAGGCGCGTTTCGTCGGCTGCCCGGCGATCGGCGCCAGCTCGATTGCGCCGATCAGGCCGATGTTGCGGATATCGATGACGTTCGGTTCGCCCTTCAGCGAGTGCAGCGCGTCCTCCCAGTACGGCGCCAGTTCCTCGCCGCGCGTCAGCAGCCCCTCTTCCTTGTAGGTGTCGAGCGTGCCCAGCGCCGCCGCGCAGGCGATCGGATTGCCCGAATAGGTGTAGCCGTGGAAGAACTCGATCATGTGCTCGGGGCCAGTCATGAAGGCGTCGTGGATTTCCTTTTTGACGAACACCGCGCCCATCGGGATGGCGCCGTTGGAGACGCCCTTGGCGGTGGTCATGATATCCGGCGTGACGCCGAAATAGTCGGCGGCAAACGGCGTGCCGAGGCGGCCGAAACCGGTGATGACCTCATCGAAAATCAGAAGAATGCCGTGCTTGGTGCAGATCTCGCGCAGCCTCTCGAGATAGCCCTTCGGCGGCAGGATGACGCCGGTGGAACCGGCCACCGGCTCGACGATGACGGCGGCAATGGTCGAGGCGTCGTGCAGCGCGACGATACGCTCCAACTCGTTCGCCAGTTCCGCGCCATGCTCGGGCACGCCCTTGGTGAAGGAGTTCTTTTCCGGCAGATGCGTGTGTGGCATGTGATCGACACCGCCGAGCAGCGTGCCGAACATCTTGCGGTTTGTGACGATGCCACCAACCGAAATGCCGCCAAAATTGACGCCGTGATAGCCGCGTTCGCGGCCGATCAGGCGGGTTCGCGAGCCCTCGCCTTTTGCGCGGTGATAGGCGATCGCCATCTTCAGCGCGGTCTCGACCGATTCCGATCCGGAATTGGTGAAGAACACATGGTCCATGCCCTTCGGCGCGATATCGACCAGGCGATTGGCCAACTCGAACACGATCGGGTGGCCCATCTGGAAGGCCGGCGCATAGTCGAGCTCGGCCGCCTGGCTCTGGATCGCCTCGGTGATCTTCGGGCGGCAGTGGCCGGCATTGACGCACCACAGGCCGGCGGTGCCGTCGAGAACCTTGCGCCCGTCGCTGGTCGTGTAATGCATGTCCTTGGCCGACACCATCATGCGCGGCGCCTGCTTGAACTGCCGGTTTGCCGTGAACGGCATCCAGAATGCGCTGAGATCGTTCGGCGTGACTTTCAGCCGGTTGGACATGACCAAGACTTCCCCTTGTAACCTGTTTCGGTGCGGCTAACGCCTGGTCTTTCCAACACTTGGTCTTCGCGACGTTTTCGTGCTACGCAAATTTTTGACCGGTTGGACAAACGTTAGCACCGCCTTATCAGCGGTCAAGGGATTACTAGCGGAAATGCGGCTTTCGAAGTGCGCTCCACAGGGCGGAGAAAAACTGGTCCAGAGAATTGGTCCAGACACTCCTCGCAGCGAAGGTTTTTCGAGGTGACGGGTGCGGTCGAAAGCTCCGCTCCTCGCCGCACCCGCATCCAGCTGGAAAAGCGCGAGCTCATCCTCGAAGCGGCGCTCGAAGTCTTCTCCACCAACGGTTTTCGCGGCTCGACCATCGACCAGATCGCCGAAGCCGCCGGCATGTCGAAGCCGAACCTGCTCTATTATTTCCGCCGCAAGGAGGACATCCACGAGACGCTGATGCAGCGGCTTCTCGACACCTGGCTGGCGCCGCTGCGCGAACTCGACGACATTGGCGATCCACTGACCGAATTGCGCAGCTATATCAGGCGCAAGCTCGAAATGGCGCGCGACTTCCCGCGCGAGAGCCGGCTGTTTGCCAATGAGATCCTTCAGGGCGCGCCGCGCATCATGCCGATGCTGGAGGGCGAGTTGAAGACGCTGGTCGACGAGAAAGCCAACGTCATCAAGGGCTGGATGCGCGCCGGCAAGATTGCCCGCACCGACCCCTGGCACCTGATCTTCTCGATCTGGGCGACGACCCAGCATTATGCCGATTTCGACGTCCAGGTCCGCGCCGTGCTCGGCCCCGACCGCGGCGGCGACGGCCGCTTCGAGGATGCCGCAAGGTTTCTTGAGCAATTGTTCATCGACGGGCTGAAGCCGAAGGGCTAGCCTTGATGTTCACGCGCTGCGCCGCTCGGCCGGAAGCGTCTCCAGCAGTTGTTCGAGCTTGGCGATCGAGTTCTGCTCGGCGAGTGGCGTGTAGACGATCAGCTTCATGTCCGAGCCGTCGTCGATCGACAGGCTCATATGCTCGAACGCCATGGCGCCCGCTATCGGATGCCTGACATGCTTCACACCCGATAGGTTGCGGGCGACGTCGCGTAGCGGCCACCAGGCGCGGAACTCCGGGCTTGAGCGCGTCATCAGCGCGATCAGCCGCTCGAAATCCGGATCGCCGACATATCTGGCGCTTTCTGCCCGGAATGACGCCAGCACGGCACGCGCCAATTCCTCCCAGTCGACGAGCAGGCGCCGATGCTGCGGATTGGTGAAAACCATGTGGACGATGTTGCGGGCATCGCCCTCCAGCAGGCCATAGTCGCCGAACACGGCTGCCGCGGCCGCGTTCCAGGCCAGCACGTCCCAGCGCCGCCCAAGGACATAGGCCGGCTGCAGGACCAGGCTCTGCAGCATGTGCAGCAACGGACTATCGACCTTTTCCGGCGCGTCGACGCGACGCTCCGGCTGCGGTCGGCCGGCAAGGATGAACAGATGCCGTTGCTCGGCCGCGTCCAGGCGCAGCGCCTGGCTGAGTGCGGTCAGCACTTCCACCGACGGCCGAACGTCGCGGCCCTGCTCCAGCCAGGTGTACCAGGTCGTGCCGACGCCGGCGATCATCGCCACCTCCTCGCGCCGCAGCCCGGGTGTGCGCCGGCGCAAGCCGGTCGAGATGCCCGTGGCCGAAGGCGTCAGCCTTTCGCGCCGCGAACGCAGAAAGGCACCAAGCTCGCGCCGGCGGCTGTCTTCGGCGGAATGCGTGGTGGAATCCATGCGCTATTATAGCAGTACCGATACCGGGATAAAGTTTGAACTGTTTGGCAAGTGGCTGGTGCCCCATCTTTCGGCTCAGAGCGATGAGATGGAGGCTCTGAACATGGAACTGAAAGACAAGACAATCCTCATCACCGGGTCGACCGACGGCGTCGGCCGCGTCGTCGCGCAAAGGCTCGGCGCCGACGGCGCCCGCATCCTGGTGCATGGCCGCGATGCGACAAGGGGCAAGGCGACGGTGGCCGAAATCGAAGCCGCCGGCGGCAAGACCGAGCTGCTGGTCGCCGACCTCTCCTCTCTGGCGGAAGTCCGCCGCCTCGCCGAGGCCGTGCGCGCAAGGACCAAGCGGCTCGATGTCCTTATCAACAATGCCGGCGTCGGCACCGCCGGCCCCAACGCGAAACGACAAGTCAGTGCCGACGGCTACGAACTGCGCTTTGCCGTCAACTATCTCGCCGGCTTCCTGCTCACCACGGAGCTGCTGCAGCTGCTCAAGTCCAGTGCGCCGGCGCGCATCGTCAACGTCGCCTCGGCAGGCCAGCAGGCGATCGACTTCGACGACGTCATGCTGACCCGCTCCTATGACGGCGTCCGTGCCTACTGCCAGAGCAAGCTGGCGCAGATCATGTTTACCATCGATCTGGCGGAGCAACTGAACGGCACCAATGTGACCGTCAACAGCCTGCATCCGGCAAGCTACATGAACACTACGATGGTGCGGCAGGCGGGCATCACGCCGTGGAGCTCGGTCGAAACCGGCGCCGAAGCCATCATCAACCTCGCCACATCGCCGGCACTCGAAGGGCGAAGCGGCCTCTATTTCGACGGCCAAAGAGAATCCCGCGCCGATGCGCAAGCCTATGACGCGAAGGCGAGGCAGCAGTTGCGCGAATTGAGCCTCGGCCTAGTCGGGCTCGCACCCGCTTCCGCAACATCGAAGAAAGAAAATTCATGATCGAGAAAACCTATCACACCGTCGTCGTCGGCGGCTCCTCCGGCATCGGCCTCGCCACCGCGAAAAAGCTGCTCGGCCCGGGGATGAAGGTGACGATCACCGGGCGCAACCGGGAACGGCTCGACAACGCATGGCAAAGCCTTGGCGGTGCGGTCGAAAAAGCTGCCTTCGATGCCGCGAAACCGGACGAGGTTCGCCGGTTCTTCAGCGACGTCGGCCCTTTCGATCACCTGGTGCTGGCCGCCAGCGGCGGCAAGGGGCTCGGCCCGTTCGAAACGCTTGACCTGACCGACATCGGCGGTGGCGTCGACGAGAAGGTCCGGCCACAGCTCTCCTGCCTGCAGGCCGCCTTGCCGACGTTGAACAAGAGCGGTTCGGTGACTTTCATCTCGGCGGTGTCGGCGCAATTGTCGGCGCCGGGTGTCGCCGGCATCGCCGCCGTCAACGGCATGCTGCTGACCGTGGTGCCGATCCTGGCGATGGAGCTGAAGCCGTTACGCGTCAATGTCGTGGCACCGGGTGTCATCGACACGCCATGGTGGGATTTCCTGCCCAACGATCAGCGGCAGGCGGTGTTTGCCGAGTATGCCGACAAGACGCCGGTCGGCCGTATCGGCCGGGCCGAGGACGTCGCTGAGGCGATTGCGTTCCTGGTTTCGAACAGCTTCGTCACCGGCCAAGTCCTGACCTGTGATGGCGGCTTGCGGTATGCGGCGTAACGCGGCTACCTCGACGCGATGATCGCTGTCAAAGCGACTGCGCGATCAGCGCCAGAAATCCTCCGGTCAGCGCGACGTTGCCGACAAAGCCATTGATGCGGGACGCGCGCTCGGGCCCTTGATGATCCCAGAAATTATGGAACATCGGCGTTGCAACGACAAGGAACAGCACCAGGCAGAGAGCGGCGGCAGCGGTCGAGATGCCCGCGATCACCAGCACTCCGGCGATGATCTGCAGGACAGTCCCCAGCCACAGCACCAGCCGTGCCTGGGGCACGCCGCGCGTCGTCATCAATTGGGTCACAAAGGCCGCGTTCTGAATGTTGCGCAGGCCGGCAAAGACAAAGGCGCCCCCAAGCAGCAGGCGGGCGGCGACTAAAATCTCACTATCAAAGTTTGAAAACATACTGTTGGTCCTTGGACAAAAAAGAGGCGCGCGGCGCAAGGCCGCGCGCCTGGTCCATGCTCAGGCGGCCATGACCGCTGGCATCGGATGGATTGCATGGAAGGGAACGCAAAGCCGGTTCCAAATGTTGATCATGCCGAGCGCAACCGAGAGCTTGACCAGCTCTTCCTCCGAGAAATATTCGAGCGTCCGTGCATAGAGTTCGTCCGACACACCGTTGTCGGCGATCCTGGTCAGCGCGTCGGTCCAGGCGAAGGCTGCGCGTTCGCGCTCTGAAAACAGCGGCGATTCCTTCCAGGCGGATACGAGATAGAGCCGCTGCTCGCTTTCGCCGTCGCGGCGCGCTTCGCGGCTGTGCATCTCGACGCAATACGAGCAGCCGTTGACCTGCGACGCCCCGAGCTTGATCAGATGCAACAGGCTTTTTTCGAGCCCGCATTCGTCGACTGCCTTGTTGAGCGCCGACACCGCCTTCATGATCTCCGGCGCCGCGCCGAAAAATTGCAGCCTCTGTTTCATCGTCTGTAGCCTTTCATGTTTGCTTGGTTGAACCTGATTTCTGCGGCCGCTGGTGGCGCTCGACGAAGGCGCAGTTGGCGGCGACCGAACGGGGATCGGCATCGGCCGTGTATTCCGCAACGATGTCGGACAGCCGGGCGTCGGCGAGCGCGGCGCGATAGGCACGTTCGGCCTTCAGCATCGCCACGTTGATGCCGCAAGGTTTGACATAGACCGAGGCATCGAGCTTCGCCGGGCCGCGCTGGCGGATTTCGGCGCAACGGAAAGCCGGTTCGCGCCCCTCGACGGCCAGTACGACATCGAGCAGCGTTATGCGTTCCGCAGGCCGTGCCAGCCGGTAGCCGCCGGACGGCCCCGGCACCGATTCCAGAATGCCCGACGCCGTCAGCGCGTTGAGATGCTTAAGCAGATAGCTCGGCGACAGCCCGAACGCTTCGGCCATCGCAGCACCCGGCAAGGTCGCGGCGCCATCAACGCCGGCAAGCATCGCGGCGCAGTGGATGGCCGCTTCGACGCCTTCGCCCAGCTTCATTTCGCTCTCCTGTTCATGGATATACATTATCCTGGATAACTTTTATCCGCAATAGGAAAGTTAAAAAGCGGCGCCCGTGAACGCCGCATTTTTTCGCAATGCTATTCCGCCGCCACCTTGGCCATCGGATTGTTCGGATGCGTCGTCCAGTTGGCATAGATCGGCGACACCGGCTTGCCGGTGCGCTGATCCATCACGCCGACCGCCAAAGGCTCCATGGTGATGCAGTTCTCGACCGGACAGACATTGACGCAGAGATTGCAGCCGACGCATTCGGCCTCGATCACCTCGAAATGCCTGACGCCATCGACCATGCTGGTGATCGCCTGATGCGAGGTGTCCTCGCAGGCGATGTGGCAGCGGCCACATTTGATGCAGGCGTCCTGATCGATACGCGCCTTGGCGATGTAGTTGAGGTTGAGATACTGCCAGTCGGTGACGTTCGGCGTGGCGCGGCCGACGATGTCGTCGAGCGAGGTGTGGCCTTTCTCGTCCATCCAGTTTTCCAGGCCGGCAATCATCTCCTGCACGATCTTGAAGCCATAGGTCATCGCCGCAGTGCACACCTGCACATTGCCGGCGCCAAGCGCCATGAATTCGGCGGCGTCGCGCCAGGTGGTGATGCCGCCGATACCGGAGATCGGCAGGCCATGCGTTTCCGGGTCGCGTGCGATCTCGGCCACCATGTTCATGGCGATCGGCTTCACCGCCGGGCCGCAATAGCCGCCATGCGAACCTTTGCCGTCGATCGTCGGCTCCGGTGCGAAACTATCGAGATTGACGCCGGTGATCGAATTGATGGTGTTGATCAGCGACACCGCATCGGTGCCGCCGGCAAGGGCAGCGCGTGCCGGCTTGCGTATGTCGGTGATGTTGGGCGTCAGCTTGGTGATCACCGGCATGCGGGTGTTGGCCTTGCACCAGCGCACCACCATTTCGATGTATTCCGGCACCTGGCCGACGGCGGCACCCATGCCTCGTTCCGACATGCCATGCGGGCAGCCGAAATTGAGCTCGATGCCGTCGGCGTCGGTCTCCTCGACCACCGGCAGGATCGCCTTCCAGGCATGCTCCTCGCACGGCACCATCAGCGAGACGACGATTGCCCGGTCGGGCCAGTCCATCTTGACCTGCTTGATCTCGCGCAAATTGACCTGCAGGTCGCGGTCGGTGATCAGCTCGATATTGTTCAGGCCAAGCAGGCGACGATCGGCGCCCCAGATGGCGCCGTAGCGCGGACCGTTGACGTTGACCACCGGCGGCCCCTCTTCGCCGAGCGTCTTCCAGACAACGCCGCCCCAGCCGGCCTTGAAGGCGCGTATGACGTTGTAGGCCTTGTCGGTCGGCGGCGCCGAGGCCAGCCAGAACGGGTTCGGCGACTTGATACCGACGAAATTGTTGCGGATGTCTGCCATGCTCATGCCCTCCCGTTCGAGGTCAGTGCCCGATGAATGCTCTCCGCCGCGTCCCGGCCTTGCGCGACGGCGGAAACAGTCAGGTCGTCGCCGCCGAAAATGCAGTCGCCGCCAGCCCAGACATTAGCCAGCGAGGTGCGCCCTTCCGCATCGACCTTGATGCGGCCGGCTTCCAGCGCGATCTCCGCACCGCTGCCGTTGAGCGCAGCCGGAACAAAGCTCTGGCCGATTGCCTTGAACACCTGGTCGACGGTGCCGACGAGCCGGTCGCCGTCCATCGCGGTATATTCGAGCTCGATCGCCGCCACCTTGCCGCCATCGGCAATGACCCGCTTCGGCTGCAACCAGTGCCGGATGATGACGCCGTTGGCGGCAGCCAGATCCTGCTCGAATTCGGAAGCGTTCATGTGCTCGGGGCCGCGCCGATAGCAGATCGTCACCTCTTCGGCTCCGAGCAGCTTCGATTGCACCGCCGCGTCGATCGCCGTCATGCCGCCGCCGATCACGACAACACGCCGGCCGACTGGCAGGCTGGCCAGATCACTGGCCTGACGAAGCTCCGCAATGAACTCGACAGCATTGGTGACGCCTTGCGCCTCCTCGCCATCCGCTCGCAAGGCATTGACGCCGGCAAGCCCCATGCCGAGGAACACCGCATCGTAATTCCTGGTCAGGTCCGACAGCTGGTAATCACGGCCGAGCGCCTTGCCGTTCTGGATGTCGATGCCGCCGATTGACGTGACATAGTCGACTTCGGCCTGGGCGAAATTGTCGACGCTCTTATAGGCCGCGATACCGTACTCATTGAGGCCACCGGGCTTCGGCCGGGCTTCCAGGATGGTCACGTCGTGGCCATGGCGGGCAAGCCGATGCGCGGCCGCAAGCCCCGCCGGTCCGGCGCCGACCACGGCGACCGTCTTGCCGGTCGGTTCGGAGCGCTTGTAGAACTGCTTGTTTTCGGCCATGGCGACATCGGTGGCGTAGCGCTGAAGGCGACCAATCTGCACCGGCTTGCCTTCGGCCACCTCGCGCACGCAGACTTCTTCGCACAGCGTCTCGGTCGGGCAGACGCGCGCGCACATACCGCCCAAAATGTTCTGGTCGAAAATCGTCTTGGCCGAGCCGATCGGATTGCCCGTCGAGATCTGGCGGATAAACAGCGGGATGTCGATCGAGGTCGGGCATGCATTCATGCACGGCGCGTCATAGCAGAAATAGCAGCGGTCGGATTCGACCAGCGCCTCGTGATGATCGAGTGGTGGATGCAGGTCGGCAAAATTGTCGGCATATTGTTCCGGCGAAAGCCGCCCGCCGGCAATGCCTTGCTTGAACTGGCCTTCTGGCATCATCAGTTCCCCATGTTCTTGTTTTGGGGAAGGCTAGCACGTTTTGTTTTTTTATCAATTGGTCAATTTTCGCCGCAAGCAACTGAAAAGCCATAGTAAAAACATGATAAACATACTCATGTTTTCGGGGAGCGATTTGATCGATCGCGTCAATGAAGGCTGTGCGCTCCCAAGTGGCGACAAGCTGTTCTAAGCGCTCACAGGGTGATAGGCGCTTTAACATCGTTCGCAACGTTGAGAAGGGGATGAATATCGTTCAGGAGGCGGTTCGGCGGTGGGAGCCTGTGGAAGATTTACCGCTGGCTGCCTGTCAGGTGTGGCGTCTGAAATCCGACAGTTACTTTGAACTGGGCGTCGAAGGTGACTTCTTCGTCGGGGCGTCCGAACGAACCCTCAAGATCAACTTCCACGGAGTGCTAGCGCTTTCGGCTCATGACGACATGTTGGGAGTGACCCATGTCAGCGCTAGCAGCTCAATCCCGTTGATTGGCTCTGGCAGGCAAGCCTCCTATAGATGGCCCCTCCTCCGAGTGGAGAACTCGCACTGGTTGCGATCAATACCCGGGCCGACAGACGACTGTTCGCATTTCCTATTGCTCAGTCTCGAATGCACGGTAGAGGTGATTGCTCGCGAAGCCATAGCTGCTTGGATCTGACCACACGCTGCCGGTGAACATACCGGTGATTTTGCCCGTTGATGCACGTAGGATTTGTTCCGGCGTTTTCGACGTGAACGTCGTGACTCAGGGCCCGGATAGGAGGCCGACATCAAGGGCACGGCCATGGATCGACTTGATCTCGTTCGCGACCAGCTTTTGCAGCCGCCACAGATTGCGGTCCCGAATGCCGAACTCTTCCAGGTGACTGATGGTGTTGTAGAGATATTCGGCACCGGATCCGACATGCCCGCAGGCTCTGGCCAGCACCCGCGCTACCTTTTCCAGCGGCTGTTTGAGCGAGGTGCCCTCGCCGGTTACGCCGACCCAGAAGCCCAGCGCCCTGACTGTGCCTTGGGCCGTATGCACGGGAAGCCACCTGACCAAACCGATGCTCTCGCGGTCGTCGATCTCGCGCCGCAACAGCCTTTCGACCTGCAGCGGTTTTTCGCCTTCCGGCAAGCGGTAGATGACGCCGTTGCATCGCCCGCCCCGCTCGAGCGCCATCATCAGCCCGGGCTGCTCGACGCTGCCGCGCCAGCGGACCATGTCGAGGCAGAAGGACCGGTGCCAGCCAAACGCGGTGGCGCGTCGTCGTTCAACGGACTCGAACGCCGGCTTCCAGACTAGCGAACCATAAGCGAACACCCATAGGGGGGTCTCGCCTGCTTCGCCTGAGAGACGCAAGGCAAGGGCCCGAAAATCTTCGTCGGTCAGCTGCGTCCAGCTGCGGTCGGGGCCGGGATCGGTCTCCTCCCGATGGCACAGTGCGACAAGTTCGGAAGTGAGCGACATCCGGCGCATGGATCAACAACCCCTCGTTGACTGCAAGCAAAATCGAAAACCGCAGGGCGCGCAACCCAGTAACATTTCCAATTTGCCGTCATCTTTTTTGGTTGGCTGTCGGATTTTCGTCGTGAAGATCGTCCTAGGATAGATCGCGCATGATCGATGTACAAACCGCAAGGAGCACGACAATGCCACAGTCCCCTATGCCCTTCTTCTGGTACGAGCTGATGACCACCGATCTCGACGCCGCCGAGGCGTTTTACACCTCCGTGGTGGGCTGGCGGGGGCAGTCATTCGAAGGGGCCCCGGGCATGCCGCGCTATATCGTCATGAATGTCGGCGAGCGCGGCGTCGGCGGGCTGATGACGCTGCCCGAGGACGCGCGCAAGATGGGCATGCCACCGGCCTGGATCGGTTATATCCTCACCAGGGACATCGATGCCGCAACGGCGTCCCTCAAGAAGGCTGGTGGCGCGGTTCACCGCGAGCCCGACGACATTCCTGGCGTCGGCCGCTTCGCCGTCGTTGCCGACCCACAAGGCGCGATGTTCAACTTCCTGCAGCCCAGCGGCCCCGACCAGCCGCCGCTACCGTTGACGACACCCGGCAACATCGGCTGGCATGAGCTCTACACGTCAGACTGGAAGACGGCGTTCGATTTCTATTCCAGCCAGTTCGGCTGGGAGAAGGGCGACGCCATGGATATGGGTCCGATGGGCGTTTACCAGCTTTTCGCCTTCGGCGGCGAGCCGGTTGGCGGCATAATGAAAAAGCCCGAGCAGATCCCGATGCCGGTCTGGCAGTTCTATTTCAACGTGCCCGGCATCGATGCGGCAGCCAAGCGCGTCACCGACAATGGCGGCAAGATCCTGATGGGTCCGATGGAGGTCCCCGGCGGCAGCTGGATCGTGCAGTGCACGGACCCACAAGGCGCCCACTTCGCGCTAATGGCACCGGTGCGGTAGCAACGTCGCGTCGCAATTGGCGAAACCGGCAGCAAAAACCGATCTCCCCCCTCGTGGGGGAGATGTCGGGCAGGACTGAGAGGGGCGCTGTCCCTCCAATCTTACGGTCTTTGAGAACTATTCCGGCGTCAGCACGGAAACTTTGAGATCGGGCTTCTTGGCGCCGCTGAGCTGGATGGTCGCCGGGCCGGCGGCTAGCTTGAAGCGCACGCTCTTGCGGATCCCCGGACAGGTTTTTATACCACTGAAAGCCGCCGACTTCACGGCTTTACCGTCCTGAACGACATCGATCCAGGCCTCATCAGACAGGCTGATCTGGAGCTCTCCCTCCGGGGGCACGGCCACGCTCGCCGTCGCGCCGAATGTACCGGCTGCCGGCGCGCGTTCCGGCGGAACGGTGAAGCTGATCGTGCCGACCGGCGCCAACGCCACATCTGCAGCCTCGCCGACCGAAAGGTCAGCGCCGGACTACGCGGCGGGCGCCGCCGCAAACAGGGCCTCCTCGCGCGTCACCGGCCATTTGAAAGCAGCACAGCCGGCGTCGTCGGCCATGGCGACGCTGGTGCCTGCAAGGATGGCGAATAGGCTGACGACGACTTTTCTCATGGCAAACGGAACCCACATGGTTTGGAGTGTCTGGATCTCAGTACAACTATAGCGGTTTTAATACAACCTTAGAGAGAAAAATATTGAAAGGACGAGGAACATTTCCATCACTGATTGTTGATGGCGGGGCCATGCGAAGTGAATGGTCCCCTGCCGGGCGATAATCTATGGGGTGAAATGGAGTCTTAGATGAAGCTTTTCGACGGCCTTGCCAGATATCAGCCGCAGGCTCTGGCCGCATTGCGCATCATGACGGCACTGCAATTCATCGAACATGGTACGCAAAAGCTGTTCAATTTTCCCGCCGGCGACCATGCCGGTACATTGACCGGGCTGACGCTGACCGCTGGCCTCCTCGAATTCGTGGGCGGCATTCTCTTGGCGCTTGGGCTCTTCGCCCGGCCGGTCGCCTTCCTCCTGGCTGGCGAGATGGCGATCGCCTATTTCATGGCGCACATGCCGCGCGACTTCTTCCCCGTCAACAATGGCGGCGATTCGGCGATCTCGTTCTGCTTCATTTTCCTCTATCTGGTGTTTGCCGGTCCGGGTGCCCTGGCC
>NZ_SUEG01000148.1:5098-12611 GCF_005063415.1 Mesorhizobium sp. | reverse complement strand
GGACTGACGTGCGCTCGCGGACAATCCTTTTCAGCGCCTTTCTTGCAACGGCCGTGACGCAGGCGATAGCGGCGGAACCCGTTCCGCTGCCGCAGCCCAGGCCGGATTCCAGCGAACCTGCCGACAAGCCGATTGCCGCACAATTGCCGCAGCCCGCCACCACCACCCCTCTGCCGTCGGCCGACACCATCAACCCCGACCGCTTCGGCGCAAAGCCGTCCGATGCTGCCTACGGCGCCTTTCAGCGCGGGCTCTACAAGACGGCCTACAACCTTGCGCTTTCCCGCGCTCAAAACGGCGATCCGGCGGCACAGACGCTGGTGGCCGAGATATTGTCGCGCGGCCTCGGCGTGCCGGTCGACGCGGCAGGGGCGGCGAAGTGGTATGCACTTGCCGCCGAGCAGGGCGTCCCGGAATCGCAATTCCAGTATGCGCTGATGCTGCTCGACGGCCGCTACGTCAAAAAGGACGAGAAGGAAGCCTATGCGCTGATGCAGGCCGCCGCCGAGGCCGGCAACCGCCTGGCGCAGTTCAATTTTGCGCAGCTGATGGTCGAACAGGAGCCCGGCGATGCCGGTATTGCCAAAGCCGTCTCCTATTACGAGCGCGCGGCCGCGACCGGGCTTGCCGACGCACAATATGCGATGGCACAGGTCTACGCCAATGGCGCCGGCGGCAAGCCGCGCGACGATGTCCGCGCCCGCGGCCTGCTGGCACAGGCCGCGCGGCAGAACTACGACACGGCACAGATCGATCTCGCCACCTGGATGATCGAGGGGCGCGGCGGCGTCCGCGACCTTAAGTCCGGCTTCAACTGGATGAAACAGGCCGCAGAAGGCGGCAATGTCGCCGCCCAGAACCGTCTCGCCAAACTCTACATGAACGGCATCGGCACCGACCCGGATCTCATCCTCGCCGGCGCCTGGTATGTTGTCGCCCGCCGCGCCGGGCTCATCGACCAAGAGATGGACGATTTCCTGCAGGGCCTCACCGACGAGCAGACACAGCAGGCGCTGCAACGGGCCAACCGCCTGCCCTGACCGCGATCTCGCGACTTATTGCACCCGGGCTCGTCAGGCGGGCTCATTGCGTATGATCGAGCACGACCTTGCCGAAGGGCGAGCTGTGTTCAAGGTACCGAAAGGCTTCGGCGGCCTGGCCCCATGGCACGACCCGGTCGATCACCGGTCTCAACCGGTTAACGACAATGGCGCGGTTCATCGCCTCGAAGGATTCGCGTGAGCCCACCGGTATGCCTCGCGCCCGTACCTGCCGGCGGAAGATGTCGAGCGGGTTGATGGCGCCGTCACTGCCGCCGAGATAGCCGATGACGTTGATCTGGGCGCCGCGCGCCGCTGCCCTCAGCGATTGTGCAAAACTCTGCGGTCCGCCAACCTCGATGATATGGTCGGCGCCGCGGCCATCCGTCAATCCCAGCACGGCCGATGCCCAATCGGGGACGCTGCGATAGTTCACGCCATCCTGCGCGCCAAGTTGCTTTGCCCGCGCAAGCTTCTCGTCGCTGCTCGACGTCACGATGACGCGCGCCCCGGCAGCGGCGGCGAACTGCACCGCAAACAGCGAAACGCCGCCGGTGCCGAGGCAAAGCACGGTGTCGCCGGGTTTGACGCTGCCCTCAGTAAACAGCGCGTGCCATGCCGTCACGCCGGCGCATGGCAGGGTCGCCGCCTCGAGGTCGCTCAGATTGGCCGGCGCCAGCACCGCCGCCTGTTCGTCGAGCCGGGCAAATTCGCTGAGCAGCCCGTCGATCGGGCCGCCGCGTTGATAGGAGGGCTCGGCCATCGCGAAACTGCCGCCGACCCAGCGCTGCCAGAACGTGCCGCAGACCCGGTCGCCGATCTTGAACCGACTGACCTCGGCGCCGATGGCAATGACTTCGCCGACGCCGTCCGACAGCGGCACCAGCGGCCATGCAAACTTCGTGTGATAGCTGCCGCGAACGATCTCGGCATCGCGGTAGTTCAGCGCCGTCGCCTTGACCTTCACAATCATCTCCTGGCGCCCTGGTTCAGGCATCGGCCGCTCGACCATTTTGAGGTTCTCGCGGCCGCCCGGGCTCTGCAATTCGATCGCTTTCATCGTCGTTCCTTTCCTGCTGGGTCCTGCCGGAGGAAAATCGCTTGCCATCCATCGGATTTCAAATTCATAATGCTCAGGATAATTATGCTCACAAGACATGTTCGGGTGAGTCGTGCTTGAAGAACTGAAAACACTGGCCCTCTTTGCCGAGGAGGGTTCGATTCAGAAGGTGGCGCAACGCCTGCCGTTGACGCAGCCGGCCGTCACCCGCCAGATCCAGCGGCTGGAGGAGATGCTCGGCACGGAATTGCTTGACCGCCGGCTAAAGCCGTCGCGACTGACCCCGGCCGGCGTAGAGGTGCTGGCACGCGGCAAGGACATTCTCGCCGCCGTCGACGCGCTGAGATCATTCGCCAAGGGCGGCGAGCCGGAGGGCCTGCTGCGGCTCGGCCTCGCGCACGGGCTTTGCGACAAAGCCGTGGCCGCCGCCATTGCTGATGCCGTGGCGCGGTTTCCGAAGGTCTCGCTTCGTCTGAAGAGCGGCTGGAGCCTTGAGCTGGCCGACCAGCACAAGCGCGGACAGCTCGACCTCGCCTTCATCCTGGACGGCAGCAATTCCAAAACTGGCGACGGCGTTGTCGGAACCGAGCCCCTCGGCATCATCGCTGCCGAAAACACTGTCCGACAAGCCGACGTCAAGACCATGCCCTGGGTCCTCAGCCCTGAGCCTTGCGACGCGCGCCGGCGGCTGGCGGCTGCCCTTGCCGAGGGCGGCCACAGGTTGATGGTCGGCGCCGAGATTCAGGACAGCGCGCTGCAGATCGACTGGGTTCGTCGAGGCCAAGGCCTTGGCCTGCTGCCCACGCGGCTGCTGCGGGAAAAGCTGCCGCAGGGCATTGCCCTGGTCGACGCTCCCGGCCTCGAGCTGTCGCTGCGAATTGTCGTCCTGCGTTCGCCGCACCTGCATCTTTTGACAGAGGCGGCCGACGCAGTGACCGAGGCCGTCACCGCGACTGTCAGGACGGACTGAGGCTGCCACGCCGCGCTGCCGGGCCAGCTTCGTTGCCGCTTCATCGGAAGGCGCTCCTTGCCTCTGCTGGCGATTTGTGGTCTTGGAGGCGCCAAATTGCCCTTTGCGGCGATCATCTCATTTCCGGATCACCTCATCATGGCCAAGATCAATGGCAACGAAATCCGTCCCGGCAACGTCATCGAGCATGATGGCGGCCTTTGGGTGGCGGTCAGGACCAACACCGTCAAGCCCGGCAAGGGCGGCGCCTACAACCAGGTCGAACTCAAGAACCTGATCAACGGCACCAAGCTCAACGAGCGCTTCCGTTCGGCCGAGACGGTCGAACAGATCCGGCTCGATCTGAAGGATTTTTCCTTCCTCTACGAGCAGGGCGACGCGCTGGTGTTCATGGACACCGAAAGCTACGAGCAGCTCGAACT
Organism: Mesorhizobium sp.; assembly: GCF_005063415.1. GTDB lineage: Bacteria > Pseudomonadota > Alphaproteobacteria > Rhizobiales > Rhizobiaceae > Mesorhizobium. The sequence continues at coordinate 9,119 of NZ_SUEG01000148.1, read as the reverse complement.
GCAAAAGGAGTTCGTCGGCGATCGCGCCGCCTTCCTGCAGGACGGCATGATGGTGACGGTCCAGCTCTATGACGAAAGGCCGATCGGCATTTCGCTGCCCGACCAGGTGACGCTGACCATCACCGAGGCCGACCCGGTGGTGAAGGGCCAGACGGCAGCCTCGTCCTACAAGCCGGCGATACTCGAAAACGGCATCCGCGTGCTGGTGCCGCCGTTCATCGGCTCGGGCGAGCGCATCATCGTCGATACCAACGAAATCACTTACGTGCGCCGCGCCGACTAAAGCGCGGGCAGCAGGAAGAAACACAATGGCGCGTTCCGCGATCCTCAATGTCATGGTCCAGGCCGCAATGAAGGCCGGCCGCTCGCTGTCGCGTGACTTCGGCGAAGTGCAGAACCTGCAGGTCTCGATGAAAGGGCCGGGCGACTATGTCAGCCAGGCCGACCGCAAGGCCGAAGACATCGTCTTTGCCGAACTGTCCAAGGCGCGGCCCGGCTACGCGTTCCTGATGGAGGAACGCGGCGTGATCGAGGGCGACGACGGCCAGCACCGCTGGATCGTCGACCCGCTCGACGGCACCACCAATTTCCTGCACGGCATTCCGCTCTTTGCCGTTTCGATCGCGCTTGAGCGCCAGGGCCAGATCGTCGCCGGCGTCGTCTACAATCCGGCGATGGATGAGCTCTATACCGCCGAGCGCGGCGGCGGCGCTTTTATGAACGACCGCCGGCTGCGCGTTGCCGGCCGCACCAAGCTGGTCGATGCGGTGATCGGCTGCGGCATGCCGCATCTCGGGCGTGGCCAGCACGGCAATTTCCTCATCGAGCTCCGCAATGTCATGGCCGAGGTCTCTGGCGTGCGCCGTCTCGGCTCCGCCTCGCTCGATCTCGCCTACGTCGCCGCCGGCCGCATGGACGGGTTCTGGGAAACCGGCCTGTCGGCCTGGGATGTCGCCGCCGGCATTTTGCTGATCCGCGAGGCGGGCGGTTTCGTCTCCGATTTCGCTGGGGGACAGGATGTGCTGAACGCCGGTTCACTGGTTGCCGGCAACGAACTCATCCAGCGCGCGCTGTTGAAGACTATAAAAAGGCCACTCTCAGCCGGCTGATAGAGGCACGCCGCGCTGAAGCGCCGCAGTCGCAAAACCGCAACCAAAGCTTGAAATACTGTCCCGCGGCCGCCCAGATAAGGCGACGCAGGATCATCGATGACGAACAGCCGGCCCCAATCCCAGAGCGAACTATCCCAGCTCGACATCCCCTTCATGGGGCGCTGGCATTACTCGCGCGCCGAGATCATCGCCAACGGCATTGTCCACGCCGTGGGCATCGTGCTGGCGATCGCTGCCGGCTCGACGCTGCTGGCACTGGCCGCCTATCGAACCGGCCCCGGCGAATATGTCGCCGCCGCATTCTATGTGGTCTCGCTGCTCACCGTGCTGTCGATTTCGCTGGCCTATAATCTCTGGCCGGTATCGTCGCCGGCGAAATGGATATTGCGGCGCTTCGACCATGCGGCGATCTACCTGCTGATCGCGGCGACCTACACGCCTTTCCTGGCCCAGCTCGGCGGCTCGCCGCTGGCCGTTTCGATGATCGTCCTGGTCTGGATCGCCGCGGCGGTCGGCATCGCCATCAAGGTCTTTCTTCCCGGCCGTTTCGACCGGCTGGCGATCGTCTTCTATCTAGCTATCGGCTGGAGCGGCATCGTTCTGGTGGAGCCGCTCGTGCGGACGCTGCCGGCGACATCGATCGCGCTCATCGTTGCCGGCGGCATCGTCTATTCCTGCGGCGTGATCTTCTTCGCCTGGAAGGGCCTGCGCTTCCACAATGCGCTGTGGCATGGCTTTGTCGTCACCGGCGCCGGCCTGCATCTGGCCGCCATGGTCGACTGCCTGGTCATCAACCGGCTTTGACCTCCGGTCGCGGACAGTGGCAATATTGCCAAGCGCCATTCAATTTCGTCACAATTCCGTTTAGAGTCGCAAACACAAATTGATCGGCGGCGACGGCATCGGAAACGGGGCACGGATGACTCTTCTCAGATCCTTCGGCATGGGCAGGCGCTCCGACGTTCTGATCTACGATCCGCACAAATTGTCGAGCCCGCAGGTGTTTCTGCTGACCATGGTGATCTTTCTGTTCATCGTGGCCTTCATCGCCGCCATCCTGACCCGCCAGATCTCGACCGCCTTCGTCACCAATCCAGGCCTCAACGGCCTGATCATCGGCGTGCTGGCGGTCGGCATTCTGCTGGCCTTCGTCCAGGTCGGCCGGCTGTTCCGCGAGGTGCGCTGGGTCAACTCGTTCCGTGCCGGTTCCGAAACCACCGAACCGGTGCTGCTGGCGCCGATGAAGGCGATGATCGGCCGCTCCTCGACGATTGCCTTCTCGACCAGTTCGATGCGCACCATGCTGGATTCGATCGCCACTCGCCTCGACGAAAGCCGCGACACGTCGCGCTACCTTGTCGGGCTGCTGGTGTTCCTCGGCCTGCTCGGCACCTTCTGGGGCCTGCTCAACACGATCGGCTCGATCCGCGAAACCATCGAGTCGCTCGATCCCGGCACCGGCGATGCCGCGGCCGTGCTCGAATCCCTGAAGCAGGGGCTTTCCGCTCCGTTGGCCGGCATGGGCACCGCCTTCTCGTCCTCGCTGTTCGGCCTCTCCGGCTCGCTGGTGCTCGGGTTCCTCGACCTGCAGGCCGGCCGCGCGCAGACGCGCTTCTATACCGAGCTCGAGAACTGGCTGTCGTCGGTCACCGACCTGTCATCCGACATCGTCGTTGCCGACGCAGTCAAGACCGAACCCTCCGAGGAAATCCGGCTGTTGTCGGAAAAGCTGCGCACGCTGCAGGAGAATGGCGGCGGCTCCAATCCGCGCGTCGCCACCGCCATGGCCAATCTCGCCGACGGCATTTCCGGCCTGGTCAAGAACATGCGCTCGGAACAGCAGATCATGCGCGACTGGGTCGAGGCCCAGTCCGACGAGCAGAAGGCGATGCGCAACACCCTGGAGAAGATCGCCGACGCCTTGAAGAAGACTGGAGTGCATTGACGTGGCGTTGGCACGAGGCCGGCGCTCCGACCGCCGCATCGATTACTGGCCGGGCTTCGTCGATGCTCTGTCGACGCTGCTGTTGGCGATCATGTTCCTGCTCACGGTTTTCGTGCTGGCGCAGTTCCTGCTCGGCCGCGAGATCTCCGGCAAGGACACGGTGCTCAACCGCCTCAACTCGCAGATCAACGAGTTGACCCAGCTTCTGGCGCTGGAGCGCTCGACGACGCAGGACAAGGAAGACACCCTTGCCAATTTGCAGGCATCGCTGTCCGCGTCGGAGGCGGAAAAGAGCCGGCTCGAGCAATTGCTGGCGCAAGGCGCCGGTGCCGGCGATGCCGCCAACCAGCGCGCAACGGCACTTTCCGGCGAGCTCGACAGCCAGCGCCAGATCAGCCAGCAGGCGCTGAGCCAGGTCGAGATCCTCAACCAGCAGATTTCGGCGCTGCGCAAGCAGATCGCAGCGCTCGAACAAGCGCTCGACGTGTCCGAAACCCGCGACCGCGAATCCAACACCAAGATCGCCGATCTCGGCCGCCGGCTCAACGTCGCACTGGCGCAACGGGTGCAGGAGCTGAACCGCTACCGCTCCGATTTCTTCGGCCGCTTGCGCGAAATTCTCGCCGACCGCGAGAACATCCGCATCGTCGGCGACCGCTTCGTCTTCCAGTCGGAAGTGCTTTTCCCGACCGGCTCCGAAGTGATCAACGATGCCGGCAAGGTCGAGATGAAGAAGCTCGCCGATGCCATCATCGAATTGCAAAAGGAAATCCCGCCGGAGATCAACTGGGTGCTGCGCGTCGATGGCCACACCGACAACAAGCCGCTCTCCGGCACCGGCCGCTACCGCGACAATTGGGAATTGTCGACGGCGCGCTCGACATCGGTGGTCAAGTTCCTGATCGAGAACGGCGTGCCGGCCAACCGGCTGGAACTGGAAATCACCGAAACGGTGCTGATGGAC
>NZ_SUEG01000148.1:0-5088 GCF_005063415.1 Mesorhizobium sp. | reverse complement strand
GCCACTGGACGCCGCCGATACCGAAGAGGCGCGCAACAAGAACCGCCGCATCGAGCTGAAGCTGACCGAGCGGTGATCCGCAAGCCTTTGGCTTGTATCATGCGCCAGGTCGAGCCGGCTCAAGCCGGCGGCATCTAGGGCACTGGTGCGGCAGCGGCAAGAGCTGAAAAAATTACCTTTCTTTAATTACCCTTTGCCGCCATCGCCTTTTAGCCTCGGTCATGGGCCGAGAACTGCCGGCGGTGGAACTGTTCATCGCGACGCGACGGAACCTGACGGCCCGCGGCCGGAAGGCGGGCCCCTCCCAACCACCGCCTTCCCCAGTAAAGGAGACGCAACCATGCGCTTCTTGCCTCCCAGGAATCTCAAGACTGCTACGCTCGCCACACTTCTCCTCGCCGTTCCGTTTGCTGGGGCTTACCCCCGCGCGCGTGAGACGGCCTTGATCAATCAGATCCAGAGCGTGGAGACGGGTATCCAGGGCGCCATCCGGGCGAATAAGCTCGAGCCGGGCGAGGCACGTGACTTGCGCACGCAGGTCGCTCAACTCGATCGGACCGCCCAGAGGGGCGCGCGTGATGGAACGATGCCGAGCACGCAATATCAGCAGTTGCTGGCGCAGCTCGACGATGTCAGCCAAAAGCTGCGCGCCGATACCGGCAGTGCCTTCCTCATCGGCAACGGCGCCGATGGCGGATACTATCCGAACGGCTATGGCCCAACTTATCCAGGCGGCTGAAATCGGCCGCAGCGCCCGGCGCTGTGGCAATTGATTTTGCGCATGATCCTTTTCCAGGTTTCGGTTCAGGGATCATGCGCTAGCCCAACGCCAGCGCAATCAGCGGCAGCACTGCCGGCACTGTCTGGATGAACAGGATCTTACGGCCCGCCGTCGCTGCGCCGTAAAGGCCGGCGATGGCGACGGCGAGCAGGAAGAAGACTTTGAACTAGAAACCGGCGCACGCCACCGCCGTTGCGGCCGGCAGTCGATGTATCGGTCGCAGACGGTCTTCGGGGTTGCCAACAGTTTTGCATTGGTATCTTTTCCCGCCGTCAAATCAGCGGAACCCACAATGTCCTTTCAAAAACTCGACGACCTCGGCCACAAGCTCGAAGCGCTGGAACACGCCCTCGCCATCCTCGGCGCCGACGAGGCGACCCATATGGCTGTCGGCGGCGGCGAGAAGCGCGCAGAGGCAATGTCGGCGCTTGCCGGCATGCACCATGCCCGGGCGACCGCGCCGGAGATTGCCGACTGGATAGCGGCGGCCGAGCAGGAAGCGCTGAACGAAGAGCAGCAGGCCGCAGTCAGGGAATTCCGCCGGCAATACACCAACCTGACCTGCCTGCCGGTCGAGTTCGTCGAGCGCCAGACGACCGCGCGCATGCGCTCCGAGCAGCTCTGGCGCGACCTGCGCGCCAAGAACGACTGGGCCGGTTTCCTGCCGGCGCTGGAAGGCGTCGTGGCGCTGGTCCGCGAGGAGGCGGCACTTCGCGCCGAGGTGCTCGGGCTCGAGCCTTACGACGCCCTGATGGAGCAATATGACCCAGCCAATCGCACCGCCGACATCACGCCTGTGTTTGCCGAGTTGAAGACCTTCCTGAAAGGCTTCGTACCGGAGGCACTGGCCGTGCAGGAAGAGCGGCTGGCGAAACATCCGCTGAAGCCGCTTTCCGGCAGCTACCCCTTGGACAAGCAGCGCGAGCTTGGCCTCGCCATGATGGCGGCAGTCGGCTTCGACCTCACCCACGGCTCGCTGTCGGTTTCGCACCATCCGTTCTGCGGCGGGGTGCCGAGCGACGTGCGCATCACCACCCGCTACAAGACCTCGGATTTCCTGTCGGCGCTGATGGGCGTGCTGCACGAGACCGGCCATGCGCTGTACGAGCAGAACCTGCCGAAGGCGTGGGCGCACTGGCCGCTCGGCAAAGCGCGCGGCATGGCGGTGCATGAAAGCCAGAGCCTGTTCGTCGAAAAGCAGATCGGCCGCAATCCAGAATTCTGGCGCTGGGCGCTGCCGGTGGTCGAAAGGCACCTCGGCGAGAGCTGGACGATCGACGACATCCTGCCGCATGTGCACCGGGTCGAGCGCGGCCTGATCCGCGTCGATGCCGACGAGGTCACCTATCCGCTGCATGTCATCCTGCGCTACGAGCTGGAGCAGGAGCTTGTCTCGGGGCGGCTGGAAGCAGCCGACCTGCCCGAAGCCTGGGATGCCAAGATGCGCGATTATCTCGGCCTGTCGACATCAGACAATCCGGCTGATGGTCCGATGCAGGACGTCCACTGGCCGGGTGCCGCCTTCGGCTATTTCCCCTCCTACACGCTGGGCGCCATGATGGCGGCGCAGCAATGGGCGGCGCTGACCAGAGATCATCCTTCAGCCGACGAAGACCTCGCCAAGGGAGATTTCGCCGCGATCAACGACTGGCGCCGCAAAAGGATCTGGTCGCAAGGCTCGCGCTGGTCGACGCCGGAACTGCTCGAACGCGCCACCGGCGAAAAGCTCAATGCCGTGCATTTCACCGACCATCTGAAGAAGCGGTACGGGAACTGAGGCGCTTCATCTATTCCCGGTTCTTGCCGCGGTGACCGCAGAAATCCGCGAACCTGGCCTTTACTTTGGTGAGAAAGCCTCTGAAAAAGGAGTTCTTGCAAGTTGGGCGAGCGTAGATGTCTGTCTGTTACAGTTTTCATAGGATGAAGTCTTTCTGGCCCCGCTTGGTATTTTTCATCTTATTGATCGGCCTGAGTTCTCCGGCCATGTCCGACGACATGGTTCTCAAGGGTCCGGCAGAAAGCTGGGTAAAGCAGCTTGATATTCCGGCTGCCGATCCCACCCGATCGGATCAAATCAAGAATGGCGTTTCATGGCTGCTCTCGGACGACCAGATCAAGCATCGTGCCGGCGGCTACATCGAGTACTCGCGCACGGTCTATAAGATCGTCGACCGTCCCGGCCTGGATCGTGGCGCGAGTATCGATCTGCAGTTCGATCCGTCCCGACACAAGGTCACGCTCAACCATCTTCACATCATCCGCGATGGCGCCGTTCTGGACCGGCTGGAAGGCGTCGAATTCGACATCTTCCGCAGGGAAAGAGACGCCGAGAAAGGCGTCTTCGACGGCTGGCTGACAGCACATGTCAACATCGATGATGTGCGCGCCGGCGACATCGTCGATTACGGGTCGACCTACGAAGTAACACCGCTGGTCGGCAAGGATCTTTTCTTCAAGAATTTCTCCACCGAATGGGAAGAGCCGGTAGCGCTTATCCGCACAAGCATCATTTGGCCTTCGGGCCAGCCGCTCGAGATCAAGACCAGGGGAACCCGACTCAAGCCTTCAATCTCCCCGACTGGGCCGGACACCACCTATCTGTGGGAAATTCCAAACCCGAAACCGGTCAATGTCGAGGATAACCTGCCCGTGACCTATCCAGGCTGGGGCTCCATCGATGTCGCGTCTACCGCGAATTGGCAAAGTGTGGTCGATGCCGTTGCGCCCTATTACAAGCCAGCGACCGTTTTTCCCTCGGCTTTTGCCGCAAAGCTCGACGACATCGCTCTGCGGCATCCGGTGCCCGAAGACCGGATGGTCGAGGCAATGCGGTTGGTGCAGGACCAGATCCGCTATGTAAGCCTGTCGATGGGTGCCGGTTCCTACGTTCCGCGTGATCCCGCGACGGTTATCCTGAGCGGGTTCGGTGACTGCAAGGACAAGGCCCTGCTGCTGGTTTCGTCGCTTGTGCGGCTTGGCATTGCTGCCGAGGTCGCCTTGGCCGATCTCGACGAGGGAAGGGCCCTGGACCAGCATCTGCCGGCGCTTCGCGATTTCGACCATGCCATAGTCAAGGCAAGGATCGGAGCAAGGACATATTGGCTGGACGCCACGAACTATCTTCAGGGCGGCAAGGCGCACAATCTCGCACAGCCGGACTACGGCTTCGCGCTGCCGCTTTCCAGTACCGGCGGGTTGGAGAAGATGCCGAGTCCTGTGCTTACCAGCCCATCGATCCAGATCGCCGAGGAATTCGACTTTCCGCGGAAACCGGGCGATCCCCTCGTGCTGACGGTCTTCTCGACATATGAGGACGCCGATGCCGATTGGATGCGCGGCAATTTCGCCAGCCGGTCGCTGAGCGAGGTGTCGGACGCTTACCTGAAATACTACAACAAGCAATATCCGGGGATCCAAACCATCGCCAAGCCGGAAATCGTGGATCGCCGCGACGGCAACATAGTGAGCGTGAAGGAGAGTTATCGCTTGCCGGCGGAGGCGCTGGCGGCCAACGATCTGGCAAAGAATTTCCCGATCCGCGCGGCCGATCTCGGCAACAACTCTCTTCCAACGCCGACAATCGTCGGCCGAACCGGGCCCGTCTCCCTCGGCCCCCAGTTCTACCGCCGCCATAAGGTGACCGTGCGCAACCTCAAGGCGAGGTTTTCCGGCGAGTCGATGAAAAACGTCGTGACGCCCTATCTGTCTCTCAAGGCGTCCTGGTCCAACACGCCCACCGAATTTCAAGTTGAATGGAACTTTCAGACGCTGGCAACTGAAGTGCCGGCCAAGGCGATTGCCGACTATCTGAAAACCGTCGATGACCTCGCAGACCAAATTCGCTGGCAATACGATTTTACCTATGAAGAGCCGCCTGCCGATGTGCAGCTCAGCGATCCGGCAAAGGAGCAGCGACAGACCGTCGCCAGCATGCTTTTGTTGTCGTTGCTTGTTGGCGTTCCCCTGTTCATCGCCTATCGACGCGGCAAACGCCGAGCTTTCGGTAGCTGAAGAATCCCGGCGGCCGCGGGCGGACCATGATGCCGAAAAGCGGATGCCGGTTTTCGGAAAAGGTCATGGTGAAACAAGAAGATGGAGCCCCATCTCGATGAAATCGGGATGGAACAGGCTCTGACTCGATAGCCGATGCTACTCCGCCGCGCCCCTGAAAGCATTCGCCCCGGTTTCGAACTGCAGCTTGGCCAGCCGCGCATAGATGCCGCCCTTGGCGACCAGGCTCTGATGCGTGCCTTCCTCGACGATGCGGCCGCCATCCATGACCAGGATGCGATCGGCCTTCAGCACGG
>NZ_SUEG01000147.1 GCF_005063415.1 Mesorhizobium sp. | reverse complement strand
GGCGGCGACGCGTCGATAAGTGGCTGGAGCGCATGCAGATCGGAGAGTTGCCGAGCGCAACGTTGCACATCTTTCGGGCGGAACTTCCAAGTCATTGTTTATTGCTCGGTCTCTTTATTCACGAAGGGCGCGACCCATAGCGGCGTAGACAGGAGCGCTGAGATATTCCCAGGCTGACCTCGCTCCAGTTTCGATCATGACCTGCGTGCTCATCCCAGCTTGCAATGCTACAGGCGCTGCTTTCAAAGACTCCGGTCTCAGAACAATTCGAACCGAATAGAAAGCTTGACCGGTCCGAGCATCAATTAGCCGGTCAGCGGAAAGAGTGCGAACGTCACCGCTCATCGGTTGCTGGTAGCGTCTGCTCACAGCGCTCAGCCAAACTGTCGCGTGCAGCCCTACTTTCACCTGGTCGACGTCGAGGGGATCAACGTTTGCGACAACAACGAAGTTGTCGTCTTGAGGGACGATGTCCATTAGCGGCTCTCCCGCCGCTACGACCCCCCCATTCGTGTGGACCTTAAGTCCCACTATGGTGCCTCCGATAGGAGCGCGTATCTCGGTACGCGTCGCCACGTCATCAGCAGCGGCCATTCGCTGCTCGTATTCGTATATTTTGGCGCGTGTTTCTCCTAGTGCCTCGACGATATCGGCCGTCGTCGAGGCGCTAAGTTCGGCGATCTTGAATCTCGTCTCCTCCATCTTTTGCTGGGTTGCGCCGATCGACGCTACATACCCGCTTAGGGCACCTCCCACGTCCGCCTTTTCCCTTTCCAAATCTACAAGGCGTGTCCTGACCACCAACTTCCTTTCATACAGGCTGCGGACGTCACCTAATTGCTCCTCAATTAGCGCGAGCTTTCGAGTAGCGGCCACGACTTGCCCTTCAAAGCCCTCTATCTCCTTCGCCATGCTTCCGGTTGCTTGCTGCAGCAGCGAGAGCTGCTCTCTGAAGAGGTTTTGACGTGTCCGAAAGACACTCTCCTGCCCGGAAACAGCATCCGCCGCCAATTTCCCGGACCCTTTCAATTCAGGCGGGATTTCGATCGAGTCTTTTCCATCTCTTTCCGCGACCAGGCGCGCTTCGGTAGCTTTCGCCTCGTACCACTGCGCCTTGATTTCATTTGCAGCTGCCTTCGAAGCGGTGCTTTGCAATCGTATCAACACCTGGCCTGGCGACACGCGATCTCCCTCTTGAATTAATATCTGCGATATGATGCCGCCTTCGAGGTGCTGAACTGTCTTTACGTTTGAAGCAACATTCACCACCCCGGTGGCCAAGACCGCACCCTGGATGGGTGCCGCAACAAGCCACATGCCGGTCACGGTGGAGAAGGCAGCGATTATCGCGAAACCAAGGATCACTAAGCGCCTACCAAACGGCGGCGGATCTTCGGCTTGCTGAGTGCCGGGGTGTTTCGTGCCAAGGGCGAGCGAAGCTGTCACTTAACGCTCCGCAATTCAGTTTTGCCGAAGCGAAGGGGACGAACGGAACCTTCGGTGAGCTCGGGCGATCGACCTCCCAGGATCAGCGACCTATCAACCAGTCCGGCAAAACGGTTGGTCTGTCCGGACATGGTGATAATTATCGAGCTTCCCGCGTCCTTCATAAGCCTAGCTGCCGACTCAAGGGTCTTCTTCGAGGCAGCGTCCAAATTCGCGAAGGGCTCGTCCAAGACAATAAGTCTCGGCGCGCGAAAAAGTGCGCGGGCAAGGGCTACTCGCTTCCGTTCACTCCCGGACAGGCCGACCGAGTCGTTGAGTAAAGTGTCATAGCCCTGGCCCAGACGAATGATAACATCGTGTATTCCGGCTATTTTTGCTGCCGAAACCACGTCGTCGATAGAACTTTGTTGAAACCGTGCGATATTTTCCGCGACGGTTCCCTCGAACAGTTCAACGTGCTGAGGTAAATATCCAATCGCTCCAGCTCTGACATAATCCGGAAGCCTGGTTATGTTCATGTCTCCCAAGCGGATCTGACCGGTGCGGGGCTTGAGCAAACCAATGAGAAGACGGGCAAGCGTTGTCTTGCCGGTGGCTGCACGTCCTACGACCAGCAGCAATTCCCCAGGAGCCAGAGAAAGCGACAGTTTCCTAAATACGTCTGCTCGCGAGCCAGCATGCCTGAATGTAACTTCATCGAGAACTAACGAGCCCAGCGGCGTTCCAGGAAGCAGAGACGGCTCTAGGTCTGACGGTTTGGCAAGCTCCGCCTTGATCTTGGAGTATCCCTCCCGCGCTTCGATGAGGCTTCTGAGCTCCCGAACTGCCCTTTCCACCATTCTGTAAGCAAAGCTCGCAATAAGCCGAGCTGCGAATACGCCCCCGAGGGACGCCGAATCGTTTAGGAACAGCCAGATGCCCGATGCCAATAGAATTATGTAAACGCAACGGTTCAGCGCCCGGATCGCTGCATCAAGGCTCGATCCTCTGGCATTAAGCCGCTCCCGTTGCAAAAAGCCATCGACTCTGTTCCTACCCCAGCGACCGGCGATCGCGTCGGCCATTGCGAAGGCGCCGACGACGTCTTTATGCCTTTCCGCTGAGATCAATACCTCTTTCGCCTGCTTGGCAGCTTCACGTTCAGCTTGGCGGGGCTCTTGTGTGACCTTTTCTTTGAGCATGCTCATAGCTATCAGCAAAGCCATGCCTGCCAACGCGATCACGCCGAGAACAGGATGGATCAAGTATACACATAACAGGAAAATGGGAGCCCAGATCACGTCCAGCCAAGGAGCTAGCCCTCGTTCAACAAAGCTGGAGACTTTCTCGATACTGGTCAGAAGCGGCGGATTGGGGATGCCTGCCGTCAATCCGGCTTTCACGGACTGGGTGGTCAAGTGGTGCTCGATCCAAACGCCCCAGCGGGAAAGCATGCGACGACGAATGGCTTCCAGCACGACGCCGGTTACCAGAGCGACCAAGGCGGCCAAGGTCAGAATAACAAGCGTTTCCACGCTGCGGCTGGAAATGACGCGGTCGAATATTTGTATAAAATAAAGCGGCCCAGCAAATCGGAGCACGTTGATACAGACGCCAAAACCCACAACCGCGGCAAGGCCGGGTGTCGACCTTCGCCACATTTCGCGGAGGGGGGCGCTGTACCGGCGCCCGCCGCGTATTCTCACCAAAGACACCGTCTTTCACGCCCGCCCGAGCGGGGCATGCTGGTCGACACCCTCGTTGAAAATCCCTGAGAAATTCATGATCATCTCGTCCAAGTCGTCATGAGGGCTGAACGCAGGCCCTGCATGAACATTTTGCTGATCAACTGCCTGCAACATCGACCAAGCTCCGCTCACGAGGTTATCCATTCGGGTGGCGGACAGAGGAGGGCACCCGAGGGCTTGAACCAGGCTGCCCAGAGATGACTTGAGGGCCCTAGGGGTTTTTGCCACCACTGCCGCTTCGATCAATTCAGCCGGCGCCTGAATCGACATAAACATAAATAAGGGGTTCGAGCCAGGCGATAGCATCTCGGGCAGAGTGACGGAGACGCTCCCAAAGGGACTGGGCCATGTCGCCCTGCTGTCGCCGCCGGGCCTCGGACCAGGTGTTTCTCCCAACTCTGCCTGAACCAGTTCGTGCGCGAGTTTTCCCAGAAAATCAATTCGCAGCTGGGAAGAATGGGCTCGACCCTGGCCGAGGGCCACCATTGGATTTGGGGAGTCAGCAATACGCCGAAGATATGGGTTATTAGCCTGCCCGTTAGCTAATTTTTCAGAAGCGCGGGCCTTTAGAACGGGGCTGAGCGCCCCATCCTGGAGCTCCCATGGGGAATAGACATGCAGGCCTGTGGCTTCCTCAGCCTCCCTCACACCCAGCGGCGATCGGCCGATCCTGCCGCTAATTGCAAGTACCTTGTGGCCAGCAGCGCGGAGGGTATCAACTCCATACTTTGCGCCCATCGCGTCATAAGAAGCGAAAATGGCGCCAAGAGCCATGCTACGAAATGATTCAGCCAAAATTAGCTCGGAAGTTTCCTTCTGCTGCAGCCCGTCGGCGATCTCAATAACGGCGACATCACATCCATTTTCAGCGGCATGGTTCAGTAGGCGGAACGCGCCCTTTTCGATCAATTCTACAGGGGCTAAATACGTCGTTGCAAATCCTGCATCTGTGAAATCAAGAACAATGTCGGCTCCGGCATCCCGTACAATCCAGGTGTCGCCACCCGAGCCGGTTCCAGTAATTTTCAGTGCCGCGACCTTCAGTCCCGCCTTTTTGAACCCTCGGACCAATGACGTTGCCGTCAATGTCTTGCCGGCGTTCATTGACGTCCCAAGCGACAGAACAATCGGCAGGGAAGGGGGCAAATCGTCGGAGCTGACCTTGTAATCCCACACGTTCAGCCGGCGACCGAATTTGTCGCCAATCAGGCCGAGAGGGGTGATCTTGGTTGGCGCCAGCATCCGAGCATGTCTGGAAAGCTCACATGCCGCGATGCCGCCCCCCGCTACTAAGTCGCACGGCCCCAGATCAGGGCCTATGACAGCCTCGAACTGGTCAGGAGCGTACCTGTTTCCATAACAGAGGATTATCTCATCTCCGGGAAACATGATCGCTTTTCGCCCGCAAAGGAGCTCCAATCTGCTGTGATTGCCGAGTTCATCAACGCGCGCCAAAACAAGATCGCCAGCGACGGGCTGTATAGGTCCCGTGACGAGTGTGCGCATGTGAGATGCGGCGACCCGGCGGGTGGCGAATGCTCGTTTAGCTCTCTTAAGGCGCCCGCGCTTAATTCTTGAAACGGACATGAAACTCCCCCCAACTTATACTCGGATGGCATTTAGAGTCTTTTTCTGTTCAATGTTGCCAGATAAGTCTTTTTGATACTCCTATCTGCTTACAATAGATTATTCGATAACCAATATGATTAGATAACTAGCATTAGATGCCTAAAATACATCCCCAAGCTGACGACTTTCAACGGCTAATTAACACTATATTGTCTGGATCTCTGCCATTCGAATGCATGACGACATCTCTCCGCGAGGTCACATACCATCCAGCTGCATTGTCCGGATCAGGCCGGCGGGAAATCCACCAGTCTTTCAAGAGAATAAGAACGCGACTTCCGGATGCTGCGGCCGTAGCGTTTAGGCCGACTGAACGCGGGGGATCAGATATAAAGCGTGCTTAAATGTGGTGGAATGCGCCACATCTTTGCCCCTTCACATCGGGTCTTGCCGAAGCCGCTCATGCCCATCGATGCGGTGCCCGTTTCGAGATGCATTTGAAGTGGCTGCAGCGGAAGCGTGGTCAGGAAGTCTGTATTGTGGGAGACGGTCGAAAACCAGGCGGAGCGTGAACATCCGGGGGCAAAAGTGGGGTTATGGTCAGCCTATCTGAAGCGTTGGGAAAAATCGAGATTACCAGTTTTAAGGTGCTATCGGGCCTTAATGTGCATAGCACGAACACGGTGGTCAAATTAACCCTGGATATCGGGCGGCTAGCAGTCAGTCGCATCTCTGATTTTCCTGCGCTGGGTCGCTCAGCGCTGTCCGAAATGTTTCCCGGCTGTACACAAGACGCTTTGGTCCCTCGGTACATCGCCGATGCCATCCTGTCCGCCGATCTTGAGCTTCGCCGCGCGATGAATTTCTATTCGTTTTCGCCGGTGGCGTCGCTAGTAGGCAGTCCGTCCGAAAGCCATATTGCAATCGTTTGGGAGTCGGATGACCCGCAGATGTCGCGCGCGGCTGCTTCGGCCGTCGTTGAAGCGATTGGTGAGGCGGCGCGAGGCGAGGAAGGGGGGCCGAAATACACTCAGGCTCGAGAGCTGAACCTGGAAAGGGCGAACAAACGGCGTCTTTCAAATTCGACCGCTGTGCTGGTCGCTGCAGCTAAGAGAAATCGCATCCCGTTCGAGTTCGTTGCCCGTAATCACCTTCGTCTTGGCCAAGGCAAGCACCAGAAGCAGCTGTTCTCGACGATATCAGGTTCTACATCGTTTGCGTCGGCGAAGGTGGCCTTGGACAAAAGGCTGGGCAACAGACTTTTGGCGCAAGCGGGGATCCAAGTACCCCGTCAAATCACCGTTCGCACCAAATCTGAGGCAGTCGCTGCCGCCAAACAGCTCGGTAAGACCGTGGTCGTGAAACCAGCTCAGGGAAATCAGGGGCGGGGGGTTTCGGTTAAACTGCGGGGACGCCGTGCAGTTGAGGCGGCATTCGACATAGCGCACGATATCCGCCACTCAGAGCGGTATGGCGTCTTGGTTGAGCAGTTCATCGCCGGCCCGGAATTTCGGGCGACAGTCGTTGACTCTCATCTCGTGGCAGCGGTCATGTGTTGCCCGCCTCAAGTCGTGGGCGACGGTGAAAAAACGATACTTGACTTGATTCATGATTTGAATCGGGAACCGGACAGAGACGGGAGGCGTCTTTCGACTGTAGAAATTGACGATGAGCTGCTACGGCACCTAGCCTTGCATCGTCTTACGCTGGAGTCCGTCCCAATTTCCGGGCAACCTTTGGTTCTCCGGCCTACCGGTCACCTGGCCCGCGGAGGCGTCCCGGTCGATGTTACAAGCTCCGTTCATCCAGATAACATGCAACTATGCGAGCGCATCGTGAGGGTCATCGGCCTCAGTATTGCCGGGCTAGATCTCATCATGCCCGACATTGCAAGATCTTACAAAGAGGTCGGATGTACTGTCATCGAGGTAAATGCACGGCCGGGGATCGAGTTTCATCTTTGGCCGCGAGCGGGGATATCGAGAGATGTGAGCGAAGTCATCCTGGCCAATATGTACAATGAGCCGGGCTCGTCGGAAATTGCCACCGTACTCGTCATTGGCGATCGACACACAGGTATGGTGGCGACAGCAATCGATCACCGCTTCCAGGCTGAAGGGCGAAGAGTTGGTCTCTTGTCGAAAAGAGGCGCTTACATCAACACGGTACCCCAGGAATTTGGCCGGCGGACAACGCCCCAAATGCTGGCCAGAGACCCGTTCCTGGAAGCTCTTGTTTATGCAGCCTCTCCGGACAGACTTTGGGCGAGCGGTCTTTGTCTGGGTGCTTGCCGTGCGGTCTCAATGACTCCAACAGATGCAGATCATGGTACAGTTCTCGAAGATCTCACTCAGCGGGTGCTGCAGCGAGGCAACCAGGGCTATTTCATTGTCGATAGCGAAGATGAATGGTCTCGCCGTGCACTGTCGACTTTGCCGATCACACGACTAATATTGGTCAGTGCCGAGCCTGATATTGGTACCGGTCTACGTCGGCACCTACAGAGTGGCGGCTTGGTTCTAGCTTTGAGATGGAGCGCTGACGGATCGGGTGCCAAAATGGCGCTCGTGTCGAGATCTGGTGAGCTAGCCGCGGAACCCGTCACATCTATGTCACTGTCGCGGCCACCGCAAGTAAGGGCTGCCATGCACGCAATGGCAATGTCGTATTTGGCAAAAAAGGATGGCTGGTTCGATGAAGTGGCCCCGTTTCCTTCGGCTCGGCCCGAGACGAAAGACGTTCAATAGCAGTTATGATTTTATCGATTCTGCTGAAGCAAAGGAGAGTAAGGTTATGGATACTGTTTCGTCAACTGCCACACCGAGTGTTTCGCTAAGTGATGCGGCGACACTCGTTGCTTTGACCTTGAAACGCACCACAAACAAAGCGGGACAGCCGCGAACCCGTGCAAGAATGTCGTACAAGACATTCAGGCGCCTAACCGGACGGCGTGTTGGCGGGCAAGCCTTCGTGAGAGGCTTCACAGAGGAATTGTCGAAGCTGGGCTGGCTGATGTTCCGTATGCCATCGGCTTACGGCTTTGTGCGCGCCGCCTCCCTCGACAAGTGGCATCTCACAAAATCGAATATGGTCGCGGAAGAACTTAAGGTGATTAAGGAGGGATCTGCAGCGAAGGCATTAGAAAGCGCTCGGCAAGAGCTCAATGAGCCAGATGACCTCAACAATTTGGCAACCAGCAACAATGAGCCAACCCCACGGAAGGGGCAGAGGGCAAGCCGGTCGGCATAGAGCGAATAGACGTGTTTCGTTGGGAGGTGTTGATCTGTGCCGGACCCTGCAGTCGAGCTGAATACATTCGCAGATACAGACGAATTAGACACTATAAAACTGTTCATTTCGGAGTTCCGTAAGCTGGGACTGCGAACCCGGAGGCGGGGACCAATGCTCATCGCTTCCAGCGGGACTCAGAAATGCCTACTGGTGAAAGAGGAAACCAGCTTCACTGCCCTTACTGCGTACCGCATGCTAAAGGATAAGAGACTGGCACGAGCGGCATTCAGGCAAGCGGGGGTAAGCTTCGCGGATGGCAAGGCCTTCGGGATCCGCAACAAAGAGAGCGCGCGCCAAAAAGTCGTTGAATTCGGAACAGCTGTTGTGAAGCCTTCCGATGGAAACAAGGGGCGTGGCGTTTCAGTCAACGTGACGCCAGAGACATTTGAGGTGGCGTGGAGCGCCGCGCTGCAACTAGCATCGAGTCATATTCTAGTAGAGAGGTGTTTTACGGGTAACGAAGCCAGGTATTTAGTGGTCGACGCTCAATGCGTCGCGGTTTCGATGCGCACCCCCCCCTTTCTGATAGGCGATGGGTTCAGAACTGTCAGCCAACTCATTGATGCCAAAAACGATATCCGTTCGAAAAACCCTCATCTCGGGAAGCGGCCAATATTCCTGGATGATTATAGAAAGGTGATACTCAGATCACAGGGATTTGAGCCGGACTCTGTACCGGCCCAGGATCAAAGGGTCACCTTGGACTGGAAAAGCAACGCATCAACAGGTGGCGAAACTACGGAAATGACGAATCGCGCTCATCCCAGCATGAAACGCATCGCGGAACGCGTAGCGCGCGCTATTCCCGGACTTCACGTTGGCGGCATCGATATATTGTGCACGGATCATATGAGCGAAGCCGAGCCGCAGAACTACATCGTCGTCGAGGCCAATACGCGCCCTGACCTCGGATTACATCTCTTCCCAATGTACGGTCGACCTGTAAACGTTTGCAAGCTTATTGCAGAGAGCTGTGTCAGACATATGGGATTTAGCGGCGGCTGCGTCGGCGATGATCATTATGGACGAGTAAACGGCGCCAATGCCGTCACCTGATCGGAAGCCTAAGTGGCGCACCTGGTTTCGGTTGGTAGCCAGCGATATCCGCAAAGGAACTGCAGCTTGTCCGGGGAAATAGATAGATATGGCGACTGGGTCTGTTTATGTTTGGGAGCCTTGCGATTCAGACTTTACTGGCGGCCGGGTGAGCCTAAGCGAAGTCGAACTGCCCCATCTCGACCGAGACGCCGAACCGCCAAGGGGCCTGCGCGGGCAGTACGTGGACGTCATTAGCAATGGTTTCTTGCCCGGATCGTCAGTTGCCGAGACGCAGTGGCCAACCGGCCAGATGGGCGAGGCACTGCCCGATGAGCACGGCAACTATGTTTTCAAACCTTTTGGCGGCGGAATTCTTGGTGAGGAGGCGGATTGCGAAGCTGCCGCTCGCTTTGGCCAGGTTAATGTTTACTATCACGTCTCCTTGATGGCTCGGCGCATGAACGAAGCGCTGCGTTCGCTTGGCGAGAGCCCCTTGCCCAAGGTCAGGGCGATCCTCAATGCGCACCGAGCGACGCAACGGAGAGGTAACCGGAATCTGCCCGAGGATACGATTAGGTATGTGCCAGTTCGAGGGGTCAAATACCGGTATCCTGCAAGGATGGAAAATCTCGATGATTTTGCCATTCCCCTTTGTGGGGAATTGCTGTTTGGACCGGGGAATACGGTCACCACGGACGGGTGGCTAGCAAGAATTGCAGGCGGCGCTTACCTCTGCGACCCCTCCCACAATGCCAGCTTCATTTATCAGGCATTCGGACTTCACGTGGTGCGTCATACCGCCGATATCCAAAGTGATAGGCTGCACGCACCGAGTGCCAGTTTTAGCAGGCCTGGACCCCTTGAATACGCCTTGAGTATGTACTTGGCGGCCTCGATGCTCTCAACGCCCTACTTGTGGTGTTGGCATCTCCGTCATGATGCAGAGTTTATACCATCGAATAGTCTTGCCAATGACTCCCGCATGGACGATGGCGCCGTGCCGCCACCGGAGGCGCTGGTCACGCAGGTTATGGCGGGGGCAATCTGGGACCTGCACACGGCCTTTCCGGGAGACAAACTTACCTGCCTTTCGTTAGTCGTTGCTGCCCTTATGACGCTGGGGCGACTTTCTGATAGCCCATACGCCCCTTCCCGAATTCGAACTCGCACCGTCAGGTCGTCTCCGGAGAACTTTACCTCGTGTCTGCTTTACGCAGACCGAACGAGATTCGGTGGTCGTTACGAAGCGCTGATCCGAAATGTATTTCAGAGGCGCGGGATAGGTTTTAATTCTTCAACGGTTGATGCGTTGCTATCACCGTCAGTTCCGTCTCTCCCTTATCGCCTCGCGGAGTCTGAAAAAGCACAGCGCCACGTGGCAAAAATTCGTGAAAAGTTTGCAGAGGTCATAATTCCGGATGACGTCGATCTGATAGATCCGGACCAACTTGACCTATTCCTCTCCTCGTCGGCCGGCGGCCCTTACAACCTGGCGGCAGTAGGAGACCTCATGACGGGAATGCGAATGCGGCATCGTATCCGGAAGTTCGGCCCCGAATATCCTTTCGCCTGGGTGAAGCCGATCCTACGGCGCTGCGCTTTGATAACAGGAAACCTCGAAGGGCCGTTCTCCTCTAATTCCGACAAAGCAGAGACCACTCGGAACTACTCATATAAGGTCGACCCCAAGTCAGCCTCTGTCTTGCGCCGTGCTGGCTTCGCTGCGTTGACCATCGCAAATAATCACGTTCAAGACTGTGGCCGAGCTGGCGTTCTTGAGACGCTCGACACTTTGGAGCGACACTCCATCAAATCGTACGGCGGTGGCCGGGACCAGGCTACCGCGCACGATCCAGCGATTTTTAATGGCGTGGATGTCCGCATCGGGCTTCTCGGATACTACTGGAACCGTCGAACCGCGGCTCGGGGCGACCTGCCTGGCTCCGCACGAGATCTGCCCGAACTCGTCGAGAGGGACCTCGCACGACTGCGTCCGCTGGTCGATCGGATCGCGGTGATGGTGCATTGGGGTATACCGTACCAGCGTCAACCTACCGAGGAGGATCGCATAAAAGCGCGGCAATTTATCGACCTGGGCGCTGATGCAGTCATAGGCCATCATCCTCACATCCTCCAGCCGGTCGAAATCTATAGAGGCAGGCCGATATTATATAGCGTTGGAAACTTCGCGTTTGGATCAGGAAACAGCAAGGGTGAGTGTATTTTGCCCTGTTTTCACTTTGGCATAGAGCAAATAGATTTAGATATTTATCCCGTCTACGTTCAAAATCGGGATCCTCGCCTCGATTACCAACCAAAGGTGATGGGGGGGGCGGCTGGACGCGAGACAATCGACCGGTTGCTCGCGCTGTCGCCTGGCCTCGCCGATGTGGTCGCAGGCGTCCACGATAGATGTCTTAGATTGTCTATTCCCGCGTGCTGAGGTGAATGGATGCGCGTCAATGTTTAGCCAGGCGGGTCGAGCCCTTTTGCCCAGGGACCGCATATGCTGAAACGAATTCTTACCGATCGGGCGTTTTTATTTGTTTAGCATTCGCTAATACGCTAGCACTAGTGGCTGATCATCATGGAGCAACAGGTGCGATTCTTAATCCGTCTGTTAGTCGCAGCCGTCCTGGGCTGTGCCTTGATGCACTCAGGCCAGGCTCTTGCCTGGAAAGTAGGCAATGGTTCGACTTCAGCAACTATCAACGGCACAAAGTTGACGGTATACACCTATCATCCACAGAATTGTGCCAATCCGTCTATCCTGTTCGTTTTCCATGGGCTGAGCCGAACCGCCTCATCCTACCGAGATTACGCGCGGCCTCTTGCGGATCGAAATTGTCTGATTGTCATCGCACCGCTTTTCGACCTGGAGAGGTTCCCAGGCTGGAGCTATCAGCGGGGAGGCATTGTCAACTCGGGCACAATCCAACCTCGGGACCGGTGGACTGTCTGGTACGTAAAGGGACTGGTAAACTGGGCCAGGGCTCGAGAGGGGCTGCCGACTGCGCAGTACTACCTGTTTGGGCACTCCGCGGGAGCTCAATTTATGTCCCGTGTTGCGGCGTTCGCCTTGTCGGATGCAAAGAGAGTGGTGGTAGCCAACCCGTCTACCTACGTATTGCCCTCGTTGGCGGAGGCCGCAGCCTACGGGCTGGGATGTCTCCCCTCGGGCTGCGTCTATACCGCGGATCAAGCCTCTCAGGAGTTGAAGGCCTATCTGGCTTTGCCGCTAACGATCTATCTTGGAGAGGACGACACAGGCGATGTCGATCTAAACGAAGGCGCGGCTGCTATGCGCCAAGGAGAGACACGTTTGGACCGGGGGCAATTCACTTTCGAGCTGGCGCAAGCTGTCGCGACCGCTAACGGGTGGCCCTTGAACTGGCGTCTCCTGATTTTGCCGGGTGTCGGGCATTCCGCAAGGGACTTGTTGCAGTCCGATCAGGCTGATCAAGCCTTTGGCCTCAAATGAGGAAACACCAGCCAGTGTTTGTTTCGCAGGCCTCCGGCGAAGGCCGCCTTGCGAGAGGATGGCACGGTAGCGAGGCTGCGCTCTTAAGGTCGTCCTTACGAGCGAAGTT
>NZ_SUEG01000146.1:4923-12837 GCF_005063415.1 Mesorhizobium sp. | reverse complement strand
CGGCGTCATCACCCTGGTCGACGCCGTCAACGGCAATGCGACGCTCGATGCCCATGTCGAGGCGATGAAGCAGGTGGCCGTCGCCGATCGCATCGTGCTCAGCAAGGCCGACCTGGCCACGGATGCAGGCGATGCGGAGGCGTTGCGAGCGCGGCTCAGGCAGCTCAACCCGGGCGCCGTGGTGCTCGACGCGAGCCAGGCAAGCGCGGCGACCCTGTTCGATAGCGGCCTCTACAATCCGGCCACCAAATCCGTCGATGTGCAGCGTTGGCTCGGCGAAGAAGCCGGCCACCATGACCACAGCGGGCATGACCACAGCGGGCATGACGGTGGCGATCACCATCACCATGCTCATGGTCATGGCCATAGGCACGATTCCCGCGTGCGTTCGTATTCGCTGGTTCATGACGGGCCGGTGCCGTTTTCGGCAATCGAGATGTTCCTCGATCTGCTGCGCTCGGCGCATGGCGAGCGCCTTTTGCGGATGAAAGGCGTCATCGAGCTTGCAGAAGATCCGTCGCGGCCGCTGGTTATCCATGGCGTGCAGAAGATCCTGCATCCGCCGGTGCAACTGCCGGCCTGGCCGGACGGCCAGCGCGGCACCAGACTGGTGCTGATCACGCTCGACATGCCGGAAGACTATGTCCGCCGGCTGTTCGCCGCATTCACCAACCGGCCGTCGATCGACACGCCGGACCGTGCAGCACTGGAAAGCAATCCGCTGGCTATTGCCGGGCGTGGGTGAAGCTGCCGATCTCCCCCCTCGAGGGGGAGATGGCCGGCAGGCCAGAGGGGGTCCCCCTCGAGGGGGGAGATTACCTCCGCTCAGCCGCGCTCGACCAAGAAGCGGTGGCCGCCTGCCGCCGCATTCGTCTCGATCAGCCGATGGCCGCTCTCGGCGCAGAAGGCGGGAATGTCGATGACTGCGAGCGGATCGGTGGTTTCGAGCCACAGCCGGCTGCCTGGCTGCATTGCGGCCAGGCGCTTTTTTGCCTTGAGCACGGGCAACGGGCAGTTCAAGCCTTTGAGGTCGTAGACGGCGGCGGGGCTGGTTGAGGGCCTGTCTTCTTGGCCCCCATCTTCTTGTTCAAGCATGAAACTCAGCCGCCAAACATGCCGAGCAGCTTTTTCTTCAACCTTGTCGCCGTGCTTTCGGCGTCCGCAGCCTGCGTTTCGACTGCCGGGGCGGCCTCGGATGGCGCTACGGTGGCGGTGGCGACAGGCATCTCGGCGGCGGTCTTGGCAGCTTCCTTTTCGGCCAGCGCCTGGGCTTTGGCAGCTTCCTTCTCGGCCAGGGCCTGTGCCTTGGCTGCCTCTTTCGCGGCCTTCGCCGCTTCTATGGCGGCTAGCCTTTGTTCCTCGGCCTTCTGCTTGGCGGCCTTTTCGGCGTCGAGCGCCGCCATCTTGCGGCCGGCCGGCGAATCGATGCGGCCCATGCGCGCCGTTTCGGCCACGGTGCCGTCCGCGTTGAGCGAGGGCGGCTCGATCGGCACGCGTTCGCCGCGCGCACGCCGTTTCGACCAGTCGGAAACGATGCTGGCTTCCTTGATCCCGGCGATGGTCGGCTTGGGCGCCGGCACGCTGGCCTTGACGGCGCCGTTGAAGGCCGCCTCATAGGTGCTTTGATAGGCGTTGATGGCGCTCTTCAGCGAATCGGGCTGGGTGGTCGCAGGGCAAGGGCCGGTCGGATTGAAGGCCGAGCCGTCGGCCGCAACCTGGTTGAAGACGTAGCGTTTCTCGCAGACGTCGACTTTCGGCGGCACCTTGGTGACTTCGAAATTGTCGTAGCCGACCTTCAGCATCTTCCAGAATTCGTAGTTTGGGTCGTTGCGGTAGCGCGCCATGTTGGCGGCGGTCATGCGGAACGGAAAAGCCTGGATCTGGAACTCGGTCTGGCCGCCCTGGAAGGCGTCGCGGCCGAAGGCATAGATCTGCTCGATCTGCGCGTCGGTCATCGAATAGCAGCCAGACGACGAGCAGGCGCCATGGACCATCAGGTTGGAACCGGTGCGGCCATTGGCGCGGTCATAGGCGTTCGGGTAGCCGATGTTGAAGGACAGGTGGTAATTCGACCGCGGGTTCATCTGTGCCGGGCGGACCGTGTAAAAGCCTTCCGGCGCCTGGCGGTCGCCTTCGGTGAACTTCGGCCCGAGCTTGCCCGACCATTTGCAGATGTCGTAGCTGGCGACCAGGTCATAGCGGCCGTTAGTCTTGGCCTTCCAGATTTCGAGCTTGCCTTCTTCCTTGAAGATGCGGGCCATCACCGAAGAGGTGCGGACCATGCCCTTGGCCTTCATTTCGGTCAGGATCTTGTCCGGCAGCGGCTTGTTGGCTTGCGGCGCAAAATCCTTCATCGAAGCATCATTGCAGCCGGCGACGCCGATCGCAGCGATCAGAACTCCGGTGCGGGCAAGCTTGGCTAACATGGATATCGCTATCGTCTTCATCTCTGCGCCGCGGATGCCGCGGCTGCTAAACTGACCACTGACGGACCCTAAGCCCGTTAACCTTGAAAATTCCTTACCGCAAGCATGGAGCGTCCCCTTACGGCAAGCTCACTGAGCCGAATGCAGCGGCATTTTTGTGGCGAAATTGCTCCACGCCGTCACATTTCAGGCCGCGTGCCTGCGTTGATTACAGATTGCGGCCCATCGCCAGGTATTTCTCGCGACGATGCTCGCGGAAGTCGGTGTTGGCGCCGGAAAATTCCTTCATCGTCCTGGCGATGAGGTCGCCGGTGGCGGCGATAACCGTCTCGGGGCCGCGATGGGCGCCGCCGAGCGGCTCGGCAACGATGGCGTCGATGATCTTCAGCTCCAGCAGGTCCTGCGCCGTGATCTTCATATTGGTCGCAGCATCCCTGGACCGCGTGGTATCGCGCCACAGGATCGAGGCGGCACCCTCCGGCGAGATCACCGAATAGATGGCGTGTTCGAGCATGTAGACGCGGTTGGCGGTGGCGATCGCTATGGCGCCGCCCGAGCCGCCTTCGCCGATCACCACCGAGATCGACGGCACCTTCAGGCCAAGGCAGGCTGAAGTCGAGCGGGCGATGGCTTCCGCCTGGCCGCGCTCTTCGGCGTTGACGCCGGGATAGGCGCCGGCCGTGTCGACCAGCGTCAGCAGCGGTATCTGGAAGCGGTCGGCGAGTTCCATCAGTCGCACCGCCTTGCGGTAGCCCTCCGGCCGCACCGAGCCGAAATTATGCTTCAGCCGGCTTGCCGTGTCGGAACCCTTCTCCTGGCCGATGATCGCCACCGGCTCGCCACGGAAGCGGGCGAAGCCGCCGACGATCGCCTGGTCCTCGCCGAAATTGCGGTCGCCGGCGAGCGGCGTGAAATCGGTAAGCAGGCCCTTGATGTAGTCGATGCAATGCGGCCTGTCCGGATGGCGCGCCACCTGCACCTTCTGCCACGGCGTCAGCGCCTTGTAGGCATCACGCAGCGCATCGCGCGAGCGCTTCTCGAGACGGGCGATCTCATCGCCGACATCGACCGCCTCGCCGTTCTCGGCAAGCTTCTTCAGCTCGAGGATCTTGCCTTCGAGATCCTGCACAGGCTTTTCGAAATCGAGGTAATTGTACATTCTTGGGCGGACCGGCAAGTCGGAAGGCAATGACTGACGCAAGCCTGAAAATGCAGGCTGGGCGCGGTGGAACGTCGTTCTCACATAGCGACATGGCGCCTAGTCGGCAAGCGGATGATGATCGTTGACCAGACGCACCAGCCGCTCTTCCAGCACATGCGTGTAGATCTGCGTCGTTGAAATATCGGCATGGCCGAGCAGCTGCTGCACGGCCCTGAGATCGGCGCCGTTCTGCAGGAGATGGCTGGCGAAAGCATGGCGCAGCACATGCGGCGATATCTTCGCCGCGGCAATGCCGGCTCGCGCGGCAAGCCCTTTCAGCTCGCGGGCAAAGACCTGTCTCGAGAGATAGCCGCTGTCGGAGGCAGCCGGAAACAGGAACGGGCTGTCGGCAAAAGCCGGCACCGCCGCCCGTGCGGCAAGCCAGGCCCGCATCGCCGTGCGGGCCTTGGCCGACAGCGGCACCATGCGCTCCTTGTTGCCCTTGCCGCGCACCATAAAGAAGCGGTCGTCGCGCTGCGCCACCGTCACGGGAAGGCCGACCAGCTCCGAAACGCGCAGGCCGGTGGCGTAGAGCACCTCGACCAGTGCGTGCAGGCGCAGCGCCGCCAGCCTGTCGCCGTCGTTGAGCGAGGGGTCGATCGCCTCCTGCGCGGCGCGGTCGAGCAGCCGGCCGGTATCGGCCTCGCTCATCGTCTTAGGCAGCGGCCGGCCTTTCCTCGGACTGTCCAGCGTGCCGGTCGGATTGTCACCGCGCAGACCCTCGGCGTAGAGGAACTTGAAGAACTGCCGAATCGCCGACAATTTGCGCGCCTGCGAGGTGGCGGCAAAGCCGCGCGCGGCGATGTCGTCGAGATAGGCGCGGATGTCGGCGCTGGTTGCAGCGGCAAGCCCACCGCCGATCCCGGCGGAAGCGTCCTCGAGGTCGCGGCGATAGGAGGAAAGCGTGTTTTCGGCAGCGCCGCGCTCGGCGCTCATCATCTCCAGGAAGGCTTCGATGCGGGCGGCGCTGTTCATTTTTTGGGATTGAGCTTTTCCGGAGGGATACGCACGCTCATTTCCGCCTTTCTCGGCTCGACGAACATGACCAAGGCGAACATCGCGCCATAGACAATGCCGGCCAGAATCGCGAGCGTCACGACAAAGCGAAACAGTGTTGGCATTAATTTTCGCCCGTCGTCTTATTCTGCATTTCCAACCCTGTGCCCTTATGAGGCGCCAATCCGGCCAATTCAAGGGTGAAGCCCATAACAGGTCCCGGTTGCGTCGCGCTTGACGCAAACAGGCTTTTGATGTCGATACGCCGGCAAAGAGGCCCTAGAAATATGAACGCGCTACCAGCAAATCCTCCGGGCGAGAGCCATGCCGCGCTGCTCGGCCGGCTGGGCGACCGTTCCATCGTCTTTGTCGGGCTGATGGGCGCCGGCAAGACGGCGATCGGCCGCAAGGTGGCGGCGATGCTGGCACTGCCCTTCATCGATAGCGACCAGGAGATCGAAACCGTTTCGCGCATGAGCGTCCCGGACCTGTTCGAGCGCTATGGCGAGGCGGAGTTCCGGGCACTGGAACAGCGCGTCATCCTGCGTGTGCTGGAACACGGGCCGCAGGTGCTGTCGACCGGCGGCGGCGCCTTCATGAACGCGCAGACGCGCGAGGCGATCGCCAGCCACGGCGTTTCGGTCTGGCTGAAGGCCGAGATCGAACTGTTGATGGAGCGCGTTTCCAAGAAGCAGAACCGGCCGCTGCTGAAAAGCGCCGATCCCCGCGCCGTGCTGGAACGGCTGATGGCGGAACGCTACCCGGTTTATGCTGCGGCCGACGTCATCGTGCCGACCCGCGACGACCGCAAGGAGATCATTGCCGCCGAAGTGGTAGACGCGCTGCGCGGCCACCTTGGCGTTGCCGACATTGACGAGGTGCGGTCGTGAGCGCTGATGCAACGGTCTCTGTCGAAGTCGGGCTTGGCGAGCGTGCCTACGACATCTTGATCGGCCCCGGCCTGCTGTCACGCGCCGGCGCCGAGATTTCGCGCCGTCTGCCGGGCACAAGGGCGGCGGTCGTCACCGACGAAAACGTCGCGGCCGCGCATCTCGCGACGCTTGCGGCCGGCCTGGCAAGCGGAGGCATCCAACATGCCGTCATCACGCTGCCGCCAGGCGAAAAGACCAAGAGCTTTGCGCATCTCGAAGAGGTGGTCGACGGCGTGCTGGCCGCCAAGCTGGAGCGCGGCGACGTCGTCATCGCGCTCGGCGGCGGCGTCGTCGGCGACCTCGCCGGCTTTGCCGCCGGCATCGCGCGGCGCGGCATGAACTTCGTGCAGGTTCCGACCTCGCTGCTGGCGCAGGTCGATTCCTCCGTCGGCGGCAAGACCGGCATCAACAGCAAGCGCGGCAAGAACCTGGTCGGGGTGTTCCACCAGCCCAGGCTGGTGCTTGCCGACACCGAAGTGCTCGACACGCTGCCGATCCGCGACTTTCGCGCCGGCTACGCCGAACTGGCCAAATACGGGCTGATCGACCGGCCGCAGTTCTTCGCCTGGCTGGAGGAAAACTGGCCTCGCGTGTTTGCCGGCGGGCCGGAGCGGGGAGAGGCCATCGCCGAGGCCTGTCGTGCCAAGGCCGACGTCGTTGCCCGCGACGAGTTCGAGACCGGCGACCGCGCCCTGCTCAATCTCGGCCACACCTTCGGTCACGCGCTGGAGGCGGCGACCGGCTATGACGGCGCAAGGCTCGTGCATGGCGAAGGCGTTGCCATCGGCATGGCGCTGGCGCACCGCTTTTCGTCAAGGCTCAATTTGGCGAGCCCCGACGATGCGGCGCGTGTCGAGGCGCATCTTCGCGCCGTCGGCCTGCCCTGGCGCATGGCCGACATTCCAGGCGAACTGCCCGATGCCGAGACGCTGGTCTCCTTCATCACCCAGGACAAGAAGGTGTCGCGCGGCGCGCTGACCTTCATCCTGACGCGCGGCGTCGGCCAGGCCTTCATCGCCAGGGATGTGCCGGCCTCGGAAGTGCTGGCGTTCCTCAGGGAGAACCATCCGGGATGAGCCAGGCCGGCTGGATCGCGGCTGTAGTGCTCGCCGGCCTCGGTCTGCTGGGCTTCGTCTTGCGCCGGCGCCTGCTCGCCGCCTTCGGCTACGAGCTGCAGCGCATCGAGCCGCAGCGCTCGGCGCATGAGGAACTGCGCGGCGCCGTCGACGATTTCCGCCGCGACGGCCAGGTGGTGCGCGAGGACCGCGCCCGCATCGGCGGCCTGTTCGACCTCGAGGAGCTCGAAGTCTCCGACGTCATGGTCCACCGCACCAATATGCGCTCGGTCAACGCCGACGACCCGCCCGAAGCGGTGGTTCGCGAGATCCTGCAGAGCCCGCACACCCGCATGCCGTTGTGGAAGGGCTCGCTCGACAACATTGTCGGCGTGCTGCACGCGAAGGATCTGCTGCGCGCGCTGAACGAGGTCGGCAATGATTTTTCGCGGATCGACGTCATGAAGATCGCGTCGAAACCGTGGTTCGTGCCTGACACCACGACGCTGCAGGAGCAGCTCAACGCCTTCCTGCGCCGCAAGGCGCATTTCGCCATCGTCGTCGATGAATATGGCGAGGTCGAGGGACTGGTGACGCTGGAGGACATCATCGAGGAGATCGTCGGCGAGATCGCCGACGAGCACGACATCGACATCCAGGGCGTCAAGCAGGAGGCAGACGGCTCCGTCGTCGTCGACGGCACGGTGTCGATCCGCGACCTGAACCGGGCGCTCGACTGGAACCTGCCTGACGAGGAAGCCACCACCATTGCCGGCCTTGTCATCCACGAGGCGCAGTCGATCCCGGACGAAAAGCAGGCCTTTACGTTTCACGGCAAGCGCTTCGTCGTCATGAAACGCGACAAGAACCGGATCGCACGGCTGAGGATCAAGCCGGCGATGCTTGGCGAATGACAGTGCGCACCTTATGGCAGCCGCGGGCAGTCAGGAGTTTATGACAATCGATCGGCGAAGCCTGCTTTTGGCGTCGATGGCGGCGCTGCTGCCGGGGCAGGCCGCGGCGGCGTTGCGGCCACGTTCGCCGTCGCCCGAAACCTTCGATTATGGGCCGGCCAAGCTCGACATCTATTCTCGCGATGGCGCAAGCGGCCTGCCGGTCGTCTTCTTCGTCCATGGCGGCGCCTGGCGGGTCGGCAACCGCAACAATGTCAACTCCAAGCCTGGTTTCCTGCTCGACAATGGCTTCTGCTTCGTCTCGATCGACTACCGGATGCTGCCTGAAGCCGACGTCGCCACCCAGGCGGCTGATGTCGAACTGGCGTATCGCTACGTCCGCGCCAACAT
>NZ_SUEG01000146.1:0-4913 GCF_005063415.1 Mesorhizobium sp. | reverse complement strand
GGATCGTCGCCATGGGCCATTCGGCCGGCTGCCACCTCGTCGCGTTAACCGGCCTGCGCGGCGGCCTGCCGGGCGTCGCGGCGCTGATCCTCGACGACACCAGGGCTTACGATCTGGAGGCCTTGGCCAGGAGCGGCGGCATGGCGGGGGTCTATGCCAGGGCCTTTCCCGATCCGGCGCAGTGGCGCGCGCTGTCGCCTGTCACCTATGTGGAAGGCCGCAAGCACCCGCCGACCTTCATCGCCCATTCGCGGGCGAAAGCCCGCGCGGCGGACGCGCAGGCCTTCGCCGGGCGTCTGAAAGCCACCGGAACCAGGGTCACGCTGTTCGACGGCAGCGCCTATTCGCACATGTCGATCAATCGCGACTTCGGCACCGAAGGCGATGCATTGACCGCAGCGGTGATGGCTTTCCTGAGGGCGAGCCTCGGCTGAGTTTGGATGGCGGCAGGCCGGTGAGGGGGGCGCAGACGCGGGGAACGAGGGACGACTAAGCCGAAGCGATTGCAGTGACCATGGTCATTGACCGTGGTCACTTCTGATCCTATATAGTGAACGGCAATTTTGTTCATTGAGGTGGCGCATGGCCGCGCAGGTGTCGAAATCGAAGTTCAAGGCAAAGGCTCTCGAGTATTTTCGTCAGGTTGAAACGAGTGGCGAGCCAATCATTGTGACCGATCACGGCCAGCCCACACTGGAGATACGACGCTATGAATCGGTTGCGCGCGACCCTTTGGAGGTGCTGCGCGGGTCTGTCCTGCGTTACGACCGCCCCACGGATCCGGTGGCCGAAGGTGATTGGGAAGCCAGCAATTGATCGTGTTGGACACGCATGTTCTCGTCCGCTGGGTCGGCGGTGAGATCGATCTGCTTTCAGAACCAGCACTTCGCGCAATCGAGCGGGAGAGGATAGGCGGCGAGATTTTGATCTCCTCGATATCAGCATGGGAAATCGCCATGCTGATATCCAGGGGGCGTCTCCTGCTATCGATGGACGTGGGCGAATGGCTGGCGACGGTCAGCCAGCTTGAAAAACTGAGCTTCATTTCCGTCGACAATGAGATTGCCGTGAATAGTACCGAACTTCCGGGAGAACTTCACAAGGATCCGGCTGATCGGATCATTGTTGCGACCAGTCGAAAATTTGCGGCACCTTTGGTGACCGCGGATCAGAAGCTGCGAGACTATCGATATGTAAAGACAATCTGGTAGGGCAACTACCAGCGCGTCGTTTCGCCGGGCGCTGCCGGCTCGATCGCCAGGGCATGGACGCCGGATTTCAACTCCTCGGCCAGCAGATCGTTGACGGCGCGGTGACGCTCGACGCGGCTCATGCCGGCAAAGGCGGGGGCGACGATGCGGACGCGGAAATGCGTCTCGCCAGTGCCGTCGAAGGTGGCGTGATGGCCGGAATCCACATGATGGTGGCCGGCATGGAGATGGCTTTCGTTGATGACGTCCAGCCGTTCCGGCGAAAACGCCTTTTTCAGCTTGTCTTCCATCGTTGCCTGTATGGACATCGCCGCTTCCCTTCACCACATCTACGTCATCGCACAAAATTCGCCATTCGCCGGTTTTATGCCGCGATTCAGCGGTTAGAGCGATCATCGCGAAAATGTCAATTCTTGTTTCGCATCCGCGAACAGCCCATAAATGGGTGAGATGAAGCCGTACCCAAAATATTTCGAAAAGATTCGCATCCGCCCGGAGAAGGACGCGGAGCTGAAGTCGCGCTCGCCGATCTGCCAGTGGGATGGCTGCAAGGAGGCCGGTACCCACCGCGCCCCGGTCGGACGCATGAAGGAAGGCGAGTATTTCCAATTCTGCTTCGACCATGTGCGCGAGTACAACAAGGGCTTCAATTATTTCTCGGGCGTTCCCGACACCGAGATCGCCCGCTTCCAGAAGGAGGCCATGACCGGCCACCGGCCGACCTGGAAAATGGGCGTCAACGGTGCCTCGACACGCTCCTCGCCCGACTTCGCCCAGGCGCGCTCCGGCCGCGCCGGCTACTACAACCGCATGCGCGATCCCTTCGACCTGTTCAAAGGCCCGAAGGACCCGCGCGAAGCACGCGAGCGCAAGGCCAAGCCGCTTGAGGCCAAGGCACTGGAAACGCTTGGCCTTGATACAAAGGCAAGTGGCAAGGATATCAAGGCGCGCTATAAGGAACTTGTGAAACGCCACCATCCGGATGCGAATGGCGGCGACAGAGGTTCGGAAGACAGGTTCCGCGATGTGCTCCAGGCATATCGCGTGCTCAAGCAGGCAGGTTTGTGCTGAGCGACCATACGGTTCGTGTCGCTTTCCAACTTTCATAAGGTTGGAAAAGGCTCTAAGACCGCCCCCGAACAAAATCGATTGCCAGCGAAACGCGGCGTTTCGCTTGTGGAGACGTTGATAGAGATGAACAAGGTCGATCGCGATATCGCCAACCTGCCCGACACCACGGTGTCGGTGAAGGAGACATTCGGCTTCGACTCCAAGATGGTGGTGCCGGCCTATTCGGTGACGAGCGAGCATGTCCCCGACATCGATCCGGACTACCTGTTCGACAAGAACACGACGATGGCGATCCTCGCCGGCTTTGCCTACAACCGCCGCGTCATGGTGTCGGGCTATCACGGCACCGGCAAATCGACGCATATCGAGCAGGTCGCCGCCCGGCTCAACTGGCCTTGCGTGCGCGTCAATCTCGACAGCCATGTCAGCCGTATCGACCTCGTCGGCAAGGACGCCATCGTCGTCAAGGACGGGCTGCAGATCACCGAATTCCGCGACGGCATCCTGCCCTGGGCCTACCAGCACAATGTTGCGCTGTGCTTCGACGAATACGATGCCGGGCGTCCGGACGTGATGTTCGTCATCCAGCGCGTGCTGGAATCGTCGGGCCGGCTGACGCTGCTCGACCAGAGCCGGGTCATCCGCCCGCATCCGGCCTTCCGGCTGTTTTCGACCGCCAACACGGTTGGGCTGGGCGACACCACCGGCCTCTACCACGGCACCCAGCAGATCAACCAGGCGCAGATGGACCGCTGGTCGATCGTCACCACGCTGAATTATTTGCCGCACGACAACGAGGTGAACATCGTGCTGGCCAAGGCCAAGCACTACCGCGACGGCAAGGGCAAGGAGATCGTCAACAAGATGGTGCGCGTCGCCGACATGACGCGCTCGGCCTTCATCAACGGCGATTTGTCGACCGTTATGAGCCCGCGCACGGTCATCACCTGGGCCGAGAATGCCGAGATCTTCGGCAATATCGGCATGGCGTTTCGGCTGACCTTCCTCAACAAATGCGACGAGCTGGAACGCTCGCTGGTCGCCGAGTTCTACCAGCGCGCCTTCGGCGAAGATCTGCCGGAGAGTGCCGCCAATGTGGTGCTGGGCTAAGCAGAGTCTCGATGGCGGGTCCGGGCGACAACACGCGAAACAAATCCAAGACGGGCGCTGAGAACGACAGCTTCAAGCGCGCCGTCACCGTTTGCATGCGCGCGATTGCCGGTGACAAGGATCTCGAGGTCGGCTTCGCCAAGGACCGGCCGGCGCTGGCCGGCAGCCGCGCCCGGCTTCCGGAATTGCCGAAGAAGGCATCGAAGGCGGACATCGCCATTACCCGCGGCCTCGGCGATTCCATGGCGCTGAAGCGCGCCTGCCATGATGCGCGCATCCACACCAGGCTGGCACCGGAAGGCAAGGCAGCGCGCGCCATCTATGACGCGGTCGAGCAGGCCCGCGTCGAGGCGATCGGCTCTCGCGCCATGCAGGGTGTCGCCGACAATATCGGCTCGATGCTCGAGGACAAATACGCCAGGGCCAACCTCGTCGACGTCAAGGACAAGGCCGACGCGCCGATCGAGGAAGCGCTGGCGCTGATGGTGCGCGAAAAGCTGACCGGGCGCACTGCGCCGAAGAGCGGCGAACGGCTGGTCGATCTCTGGCGCCCCTGGGTCGAGGAAAAGGCCAGCGCCGACCTAGACGGGCTGTCGGCAAAGCTCGACGACCAGCAGGCTTTCGCCCGCGTCGTGCGCGACATGCTCGCCTCCATGGAGATGGCCGAGGAGCTCGGCGACGACCAGGAGACGGAAGACTCCGAGGACAACGACGAAAACCAGCCGCAAGGCGAGGAGCAGAGCGAGGAGGGCGGCGAGGACGATTCCGGCTCCGAGCAGTCGCAGTCGGAGGATACCGAGGCTTCGTCCGACGACGAGCAATCGGCCGAGACAGAGGCCTCCGACGCCACCGCCGAGGATCTCTCCGACGATGACGACGCGGATGCGGAGACGCCTGGCGAGGCGCGCCGCAACGACAACCCCTTCACCAATCTGCCGAAAGAGATCGACTACAAAGTCTTCACCACGGCCTTCGACGAGACCGTAGGTGCAGAGGAACTGTGCGAGGAGGAAGAGCTCGACCGGCTGCGCGCCTTCCTCGACAAGCAGCTCGCCAACCTTTCCGGCGTCGTCGGGCGGCTGGCCAACCGGCTGCAGCGCCGCCTGATGGCGCAGCAGAACCGCTCCTGGGATTTCGACCTCGAAGAGGGCTATCTTGATCCGGCGCGGCTGGTGCGCGTCGTCATCGACCCGATGCAGCCCCTGTCCTTCAAGCAGGAGCGCGACACCAAATTCCGCGACACGGTGGTGTCGCTGGTGCTCGACAATTCGGGTTCGATGCGCGGCCGCCCGATCACCGTCGCGGCGACCTGCGCCGACATCCTGGCGCGCACGCTGGAACGCTGCGGCGTCTCGGTCGAAATCCTCGGCTTCACCACCCGCGCCTGGAAGGGCGGGCAGGCGCGCGAGAAATGGCTGAAGGAAAGCAAGCCGCCGAACCCCGGCCGGCTCAACGATCTGCGCCACATCATCTACAAATCCGCCGACCATCCGTGGCGGCGGGCGCGCCGCAATCTCGGGC
>NZ_SUEG01000145.1:2260-12841 GCF_005063415.1 Mesorhizobium sp. | reverse complement strand
GTCATACGCCGGAAGCCATCGGCGACTATGTCGCCGGCTCCAACCACGTGCTGCCGACGGCGCGCTCGGCGCGCTTTTCGTCCGGGCTTTCGGTGCTCGATTTCGTCAAGCGCACGTCGATCCTGAAGCTCGGGCCGGAGCAGTTGCGGGCACTGGCGCCGGCGGCGATCACGCTGGCCAAGGCGGAAGGTCTCGATGCGCATGGTCGCTCCGTCGGCATCCGGCTGAACATGTAGAAATGTCCGACTACGACCAAACCCGCGCCAGGCTGATCGATGTCGAGCTCGACGAGACGATCGGCCGTTCGACGCCCGATGTCGAGCATGAGCGGGCGGTGGCGATCTTCGACCTGATCGAGGAGAACCGTTTCCAGCCGGTCAATGACGACGGCGCCGGGCCATACCGGCTGAAACTGTCGCTGGCCGAATCCCGGCTGGTGTTCGCGGTGGCGCGCGAGGACGGCGCAGCCGTGGTCACCCACATCCTGTCGCTGACGCCGCTTCGGCGGATCGTCAAGGATTACTACATGATCTGCGAAAGCTATTACGATGCCATCCGCACCGCGACGCCCAGCCACATCGAGGCGATCGACATGGGCCGGCGCGGGCTGCACAATGAAGGCTCGCAGACGCTGATGGACCGGCTTGCCGGCAAGATCGAGATTGACTTCGACACGGCGCGCCGGCTGTTCACGCTGGTTTGCGTGCTGCACTGGCGAGGCTGAACTGGCCGCCCCGCTGCCCCGCCCGATCCTGCCCCGCTCGATCCTGTTTGTCTGCGGCATGAACGCCGTGCGCTCGCCGATGGCCGAATTGCTGGCGCGCAAGGTGCTTCCGCCCACCACCTTCGTCGCCTCGGCCGGGGTGCGCGGCGGCGAACGCGATCCGTTCGTCGATGCGGTGCTGGCCGAAGAAGGGCTGTCGCTCGGCGAACGGCACCCGAGAACGATGGACGACCTCGAGGACGATTATTTCGACCTGATCGTGACGCTGGCGCCGGAAGCCCACCACACCGCGCTCGAGCTCACCCGCTCGCTGGCCGTCGAAGTCGAGTATTGGCCGATGCCCGACCCGACCGGCGTCAGCGGCACGCGCGAGCAAATCATGGCCGCCTACCGCGACGTGCGCGAGCGGCTGAAGGCGCGGATCGGCCGCCGTTTTCTCGGCAACGGGGCTGAAAACGCCGCGGATTAAGCATGTTCACAAGCGGACGTTTATCATATAGGTTCCGCGCAACTTTCCGGCCGGGGCGCTGGAAGTACCCATCCAAGCAAAGGTATCGAATGCCGAAGGAAGAAGTCCTCGAGTTTCCGGGTGTCGTGACGGAACTGCTGCCCAACGCGATGTTCAGGGTCAAGCTCGAAAACGAACATGAAATCATCGCCCATACGGCCGGCCGCATGCGCAAGAACCGCATCCGCGTTTTGACCGGCGACAAGGTCCTGGTCGAGATGACGCCCTACGACCTGACCAAGGGCCGCATCACCTACCGCTTCAAGTAAGTTCAAGGACCCGGCCGGGATCGCGATGGGCATTTTGCAGAAGCTCGTGCTTGCCTCGGGTTCGCCGCGCCGGATCGAGCTGCTGCAGCAGGCCGGCATCGAGCCGGACCGCGTTCTGCCGGCCGATGTCGACGAGACGCCGCTGCGCGCCGAACACCCGCGCTCGCTGGCCAAGCGGCTGGCGACGCAGAAGGCCGAGAAAGCGCTGGCCTCGCTGA
The DNA here is from genome assembly GCF_005063415.1 of Mesorhizobium sp. Taxonomy (GTDB): domain Bacteria; phylum Pseudomonadota; class Alphaproteobacteria; order Rhizobiales; family Rhizobiaceae; genus Mesorhizobium. The sequence continues at coordinate 11,122 of NZ_SUEG01000145.1, read as the reverse complement.
AAACCGAGACGGACTACCTGCCGAGCTTCGTGCTGGCGGCCGACACGGTGGTTGCGGTGGGGCGGCGCATCCTGCCCAAGGCCGAGACGCTCGACGACGCCGCCAACTGCCTGGGGCTTTTGTCCGGCCGTTCGCACCGCGTCTATTCGGGCATCTGCCTCATCACGCCGGGCGGCAAGCAGCGCTTGCGGCTGGTCGAGACCAGGGTGCGGTTCAAGCGGCTGCCGCGCGAGGAGATCGAGGCCTACATCGCGTCGGGAGAATGGCGCGGCAAGGCCGGCGGCTATGGCGTCCAGGGGCTTGCCGGCGCCTTCGTCGTCAAGCTTGTCGGCTCCTACACCAACGTCGTCGGCCTGCCGCTCTACGAGACGGTGGCGCTTTTGAGCGGCGAAGGGTTTAAGGTGCACGCCAACTGGCTGTCGGGTGCGCGGCTATGAGCTCGGACGACAAGGTCACGCCACTGCGGCCCAAGCGGCCCTGCCCCGAATGCGGCAAGCCATCGGCGCGCGAAACCTATCCGTTCTGCTCGACCCGCTGCAAGGACATCGACCTCAACCGCTGGCTGAAGGGTGTCTACGTCATCCCGGGCCGCGACGACGAGGACGACAACAACGACCAGAAATAGCGCCATCCGCCTGCGGTTTTCCACAAGCTTGGGGCGGCTTGCCCGCCCTGACCGCGCCGGTGAACTGGCCTGCATTGAGGGCAAATCGTTTCTGCCTGAAATCAATGTCCAGCCTGTTCCACCCGGATAGAATCGGACGGAACAGGCTCTGGCTTTTCGTTTGAGCATGATCTTTTCCGAAAACCGGATTCCACTTTTCGCGATCATGCCTTTTGTTGGAGCATGATCTTTTCCGAAAACCGGATTCCACTTTTCGGGATCATGCTCTAAGCGCTGGACAGGCCGAATTCCCGTGCTATAACCCACGCGCTTTCAAGGGGTGCCGACGGCGCTTTCATGAACCCGGTGTGCAGATTGCCGCCCGCCGGAGCAGGCCCAGATAGCTCAGTTGGTAGAGCAGCGGACTGAAAATCCGCGTGTCGGTGGTTCGAATCCGCCTCTGGGCACCATTTTTTCCCTGTACGGCCCGGAGACATGGGTAACAGTTTGTACCTAAGACATGGGTGACAACCTCGCGCCGAGCGGATTGTCGACGGCGTGCAAGAATTATCTGGACCATGGCGCCAGCGACGCCGGCCAAATGTCGATGAAGAACTCTTCAGCATCTTGGATCCCGCTCTGGCCACCCTACAGACCGAGGGCGCAGCCGTCCTTGCGCGGCTCGGAACCGCCCAGCAGGGTCCCGTTTGCCCAATCGATGCGAATAGCCTGCGCACCGCCGATCGGGTCCGCGGCAGGAATGATTTCGAAACCGCGCCGGCTAAGTTCAGCTGCGGTTTCGCCAGCGAGCCCGTGTTCGGCCTGGACGTGCATGGTGCCGCTGACGGGGGCGACCCGCGGCAGATCAATCGCCTCCTGCAGATCCATCCCGAAGTCCAGAACCTTCGTCAGCAGGTGCGCGTGGCCCATTGCCTGGTAGTAGCCACCCATAACGCCGAAAGGCATTTCTGCCCGGCCGTCTCTCGCAAGCATCCCGGGTATGATGGTATGCAAAGGTCGCTTGTTCGGCGCCACTGCGTTGGGGTGCTTGGGGTCAAGCGAAAAGCTTTGCCCGCGATTGTGCAAGACGACACCGGAGCGTGGAGAGACCAGGCCCGAGCCAAAGCTGTCGAAGACCGAGTTGATGAAACTGACCGCATTACGATCCTTGTCGACAACGGAAATGTAGACCGTGTCGCTGTGCAGCGGCATGTCGAACGCCGGCAGGTCCGCGCGGGCGCGCTTTAGGTCGATCATGCCGGCCAGATGATCGGCCCAAGCATTCGACAACATGTCGGCCACCGGGACCTCGGACGTATCAGGATCGGCGACGAGCAGGTCACGCGCGGCGTAAGCGAGGCGTGTCGCTTCAATTTCCAGGTGAAGCCGGTCCGCGGATTGGGGGTCGCCGTGAGCTTCGAAGCGCGAGAGGATGTTTAGAATCAGCAAGGCGATCACACCCTGGCCATTCGGCGGACATTCGAACACATCGCAGCCTCGAAACGCCGTGCTGATCGGGGTCACGTACTCGCCTGTTGCCGAGGCGAAATCTTCGCGTGTGTGCAATCCGCCGAGCCCACGAAGATAGGCGACCATGTCTTCGGCCACAGGGCCAGTGTAGAAAGCCTCTCGTCCCTTCTCGGCGATCAGCCGCAGCGTTGCGGCCAACTCAGGCTGGCGGTGCACTTGGCCAACGCGTGGCGCGCGACCGTTTGGCAGGAAAATCCGTTTCGCGGTAACATCGGAGGCCAGAAGTTCTTCTTCCAACGCCCAGTCTCGATGGACCCGCGGTGAAATGGCGTAGCCTTCCTCGGCGAAACGTATAGCGGGGGCCAGGATTTGATCGAAGGGCATATGCCCATGATCAGCGTGCAATCTGGTCCAGGCATCGATGGCTCCCGGAACGGTGACAGAGCCAGGAGAATTGCGGGCCACCTCGGCCATGCCACGTTCGAGGAACCAGTCAATTGTGAGGGCGGCGGGTGTCCTGCCCGATCCGTTGTAGCCGATGACCTCATCGGATCCGTTTCGCGACAGAAGAGCGAAGCAATCGCCTCCAATGCCGGTCGAGGCTGGCTCGACGACACATTGCACCGCGCAGGCTGCGATGGCGGCATCCATGGCGTTGCCGCCGGCCGCCATGATCTCCACTGCCGTCAGGGTCGCCGACGGATGAGAGGTGGCGGCCATGGCCTTGCGTGAAACGACGACCGAGCGCGTTGGTTTCTCAAAATTTCGCATGCTATGCCCTTCTGATCGTGATCAAGAGGCGGCGTCGCTCATCGTCGAGGGGCGGTGCCGCAGATGCCGCGACATCCAGTATTCGAGTGCCGCCAAGGCACGGATGATCGCGAAGTTCAAAGTGAGATAAATGGCGCCCGCGCAGATGAAGACTTCAAAGGCGCGGTAGGTCTGGGAGATCAATCCCTGGGCAATTCCAGTCACCTCCATCAAGGTCACGATGGAAGCCAGAGACGTGCCCTTGATCATCAGGATGATTTCATTGCCGTAACTCGGCAGCGCCTGGCGAAAGGCCAGCGGCAGGATGACATGCCGGTAGGTCAGATAGGTGGACAGGCCGACAGACCGGGCCGCCTCGACAAGGCCGCGTGGCACCGATTGAATCGCGCCGCGGAGGATTTCGCTGCCATAGGCGGTGGTGTTGAGTGTCAGCGCGATGATTGCGCACCAGTAGGGTTCGCGGAAAACGGCCCACAATCCAATTGCCGACAGTTGGTGGCGGAACTGACCAAGGCCATAATAGGTCAGAAAAATCTGCACCAGCAGGGGCGTGCCCCTGAACACGGCAACGAAGCCACGGATCGGCAAGACGACGAAGGGCGATTCCGATTGCTGGGCAAGCGCCAATGTGACGGCAAGAACGAAGCCGACAACAATGGAAGTCAGGGCCAGTTCCATCGTAAGCGGCAGGCCAGCAAGGAGCTTCGGCAGGATTTCGAGGAAAAAACCGAAATCTATCATGCCGACCGGACGCGCCACGGCGCCCTTCGTTCCAGACGGTAAAAGGCATGGCCCGTGACGGAAGCGATAGCCAGATAGAGCAAGGCTGCAGCAATGTAGAAGATGAACGGTTCACGGGTCGAACCTGCAGCGATCTGTGCCTGGCGCATCAGTTCAACGAGGCCGATCACCGATATCAGCGACGAGTCCTTCAGAACCAACTGCCACACATTGCCGAGACCTGGCAGCGCGTACATCAGGAGCTGGGGAAACATAACCTGTCGCAGCCGCTGCAGCCGGTTGAGACCAAGCGCGCAAGCGGCATCGTGCTGTCCTTGGTCGATGGCGAGGTAAGCCCCTCGATAGACCTCTGCCTGATAGGCGCCCGAGATGATGGCGATAGCCAAGGTTCCAGTGGCAAAGGCTGGAACGCCGACGAATCCGGACCCGCCCAGGCTATGACCAAGCGAGGTCAGGGCGACGCTTCCTCCATAGTAAAGCAGATAAATGGTCAGAAGGTCGGGCACGCCTCTGAAAACGGTGCAATAGCCGAGGGCCAAGAACCTCAATACCTTGGAGTTGCGGAGACGCCCGGCCGCTGCCAGCCCACCGAACACAGCGCCAAGCGCAAAGCCCAGCACAGACAGGAGCACTGTAACCGAGGCCGCCATGAGAAGAGCAGCCCCCCAACCTCCGTGGTGGAAACCAAGCAGCCGGATTGCGTCAACCATTGATACCCCCGGCAGGGCGAACGGCTCAGCTCCGGAACGCGGTCAGGAATGGCCGTTCGCCTAAAGCGCCTACTTGACTGGAGTGACGTCGCTCTTGAGCCATTTAAGCGACAGGGTTTTGATCGTGCCATCGGCGATCGCCGCGTCGATGGCACCGTTGAGCATGTCTTTCAGCTTGGTGTCCTCTTTGCGGATACCGGCACCGGAGCCAAGACCGAAGAGCCCCCCGACAAATCCCGGTCCTGCAAGCGTATAATCGCTGAACTCCGGTTTGCTCAGCGTGGCAGCCAGCGCTGTCTGTTGTGCGAAGAGCGCGTCGATGCGACCCGCGGCAAGATCGAGATCGTGTTGCTCGGTGGTTTTGTATTCGCGAATCTCGGCGACGTCCGAGAAGTATTTTTTCACAAATTCCAGGTTCGCCGTTGCGGCCTGAACGCCGATGATCTTTCCCTTCAGCAATGGCTTGAGCTTGTCGATTGCCGCCTGCGCAGAGGCTTCATTCTCCAGCTTGAACCGCTCGTTGGAAATGCCGAGCTTGCCCAGTTCGCTATCCTTGGCGACCGCGAAACCTGAAGGATCCACCGCATATGGCTGGGTAAAGTCGATGACCTTCAGACGTTTTTCAGTGATGAACATGCTCGCCATGATCACGTCGAACTTGCCGACGGTCAGCGCGGGGATCATGCCGTCCCAGTCCTGTGCGACGATCTTGCACTCGATCTTCATTCGCCCGCACAGATCATTGGCGAGATCGACTTCGAAGCCATCCAGCTTGCCGTCGGCTGTTGTGAAATTCCAGGGCGCGTAGGCCCCTTCGGTGGCAATGGTAATTGCCTTTGGTGTTTCTTGCGCAATGGCGGCCTGGACCAGGCCGAACAGGACCGACGCAATGGCTGCGATGCGGCTAATTTTCATGTCATTCTCCTCTTTTGCCGGTATGGCAGTTCCCTTTCGTCGTGCCGGATTATCTTTCGGCTTCAACGAGTTTAGATGGTATTTTCTAGCGGCGGCCGGGACTTGCGAAGTTGGCCAGAAGCGGCGCCGTCTCGACGATGTGGTCCCGCATGACGATCTCTGCCTTGCCGGCATCGCCTGACCGCAACACCTCAATCAGGATCTCGTGCTCGGCGCGCGCGCTGGCTGGCTTGTCGACATAGTCGAACCAGATGCGCAGGTAGGGCTCGATCACCACATGCAGGCTGGCAATCTGCCGGACCAGTTTGGGCCGGTTGCTCAATTGGCAAATCTGCAGATGGAAGGCCTGGTGGCGCACGACCCAGTCGCTGCTGCCGGTCTGGCTGGCGCGCTCCATGCGGTCGAGCTGGCGTTCCAGTTCTTCAAGCACTTCGACATCGATGTGCGGCATGGCAAGCCTCACAGCCAGCCCTTCGAGCACCGAGCGTATTTCAAAGGTTTCGTAGATCTCATCGAGGGTAAGCCCAGCGACGATGCAGCCACGGTTCGGGCGAATGACCACAAGACCTTCCGCGGCCAGCTGGCGGAATGCTTCGCGAACCGGCATGCGGCTCATGCCGATTTCCGTCGCGATCTCTTCCGGGATCAGCCGATCCCCCGCCCGATAACGCCCCATCCTCAGGGCCCGCTGGATGTGGCGATAAGCCTCCTCCTCGGCGGTCGTGATGCCCAACGGCTCGATTGCGTCTGCTGCCATGTCCTGGGTCCAATCGAAGCGTATCTGTGTATCCACTTATCCAGTCGTCGAAACCTATGTCAAGCACCGATGCTTGTGGGTGTTAGAATTTCTCTTGTGAGAATAGACACTTGGAGGGAAAAATGAGGCAAGCAACCGCGATCAGCTAAGCCGCTGATCGGCCGCTTGGCGGCGTCCTGCAAAAAGGCCCGCCGCCCCATTTGCGAAGCGGCGAGGCCCCATATTCGGGGACGATTGCCGGGGTTCCCGGCATTGCCTACAGTGCAATTCGGGTGCCAGAATTGTTGACCCAAAACGGGTCACCGCACCGGAGGCGCGAACACGGACCTTCCGCGATCACGCTACTGCCGCGCATTGCCATTCCTGCTATGTTACTTTCTGGCGGACCTGATTTTTCCGCCTGGCCGGCGCCCCATCAGGCAACTTACCCCAACGCGCCCCCCAAGTGGCGCCGGCCATTTTCCCCTTGTTGGGGCACGGTCGCGCCGATTCTGTCATGCGCTTTCGAGCTATGGCAATCCGCCGGCGAGCCGCTTTGCCCAGCCTGCGACCATCAGTCCGCACGCGATTCCCGCGCAGTCGGCCACCCAGTCGAATAGATCCGGGTCGCGCCCTATCAGTTGCACGGCCTGAAGACCCTCGATCGCTGCGCCCGTGAGAGCGAGGAGCACGATCAGCTTCGCCTTGTGTTCCGGCCAGCCGAGACTTCCGAGAGCCGCAAGGACGACGAAGGCGGCGCCGTGATTGAGCTTGTCGTGATCAAACGTGAAAGCCAGGCCAAGACCCTGCAGGAGTTGCTCCGGCAGAAGGGCGAACAGCAGAACGCCGGCAAACGCGGCGGGAAAGGCAATTCTTGCCACGATCTGATAAGAATCCAGGCGCAACAAGGATAGAATGGCCTTTCGTCCGAAAATCTGCAGGGGAACACCACCGGCCGGCGAATCGAGAGCGAGCGCGGCGTCCAATCTCCGCCGTCCGGGCGTCCGGTGCATCGTCAGAATGAATGAATGCCCCGGTTCAGCCACTGGACAGGCCGGGGCTGCTGGCAGTGCTCTGCATTGGTGTAGCTTCCGCGATCACGCAATTACGTGTTGCGCCAGTGCGGCTACTATCTGGCTGCGGCGGACCTGATTTCCGCTTGGCCGGCGCTGCGTCAGGGCACCTTACCCCATGCTACCCGAAGCGGCGCCGGCCAGAATTCCACCGGTTGCGTGAGGAGCGACCCGCGTCAAAAAAGCCCGCCGCCCTGTCGGACGACGGGCTCCGTTGCCTGGGCGCCCAGGGCGCCACGGTAGCGACTGATGTTACGAGTGCTCCCGCAGGTTTCCAATATGCTGCTGCCGAACGGCGTTGCGCATCGGCTAAACAAACGAAGCCCGCGCCTCTGGCGGAGGGCGCGGGCCGACCGGGTTGCACCCCGATCTGCAGCAGAAACCCGGGAGGTTCCCGCTGCTTAGGATAACAATTAGAGACTTCTAATGTTCCGGTCTAGGGAAGATGCCGGCTGCACCAGAAATCTCGTGGTCGGAGCGATGACGATCGAGGCGTCACTTCCTGCGCAAGTCGATCTGGAAAATCCGCTCGTCGAAGTGCCGCGTTTCGACGGCAAAGGTCAAAGCCACTTCAAGGACCAGACCGCCACGGTCGTCCCGGACTTTGACTGCAATCCTGCGGTGAGGAAGGCCATCCCTGGCCATCTCGGCCAATGTGCGAAGAGCTTCTTTCCTGACCAGCGGGAAATCGACATATAGCGTTCCCTGATCGTCGGAACGGGGCATTGCGCTTGGCCGAAGCGGCGGCATCCGGGCACGTTGTCGATAGCTGGCCGGGATCTCGGCCGATCGTGATCAGTACCTTTCCACCGTTGGCTTCGCCGCTATCTCACTTGCGCGCGCGCAATGCCTTCACCGCCTGCGAGAGGATCATCCGGTCGCCACCGGTCCTCTTGATCAGCTTGCTCACCTGGCTGGGCGAAACACCATTTTCGCGCGCGAAATATTCGACCTCATAATACTCATCCGCCGAAACGCGATTGCGGTCGCTGAAGTCTCGCTTGCTCTTGTCGTCGGCCATTTCTCTTCTCCTCGCCCCTTCTCTTCGCTTCAGGGGGTCAACTTTGGTCAGAAGCACGCAGCAATTTGAGGGTTCGCCCGCCACAAAGTGACGCGCGAACCCTATCGGCGCAGGAAGGGACAGGGCTGCGCAGATGCCGGGTTCGATCGGAATGGAACAGCCAAGATCGGTGCGAGCAACCGTCGACTTTTTCCATGGAATCCTCCCGGAACGTGCAGCCAGCAACGGCCACGCGCCGCCGCGGTTCCGGGTCACGCGACAAACTCACCCTTTGCGCGCAAGGATCAGACTTAGGTCCTGCGGCAACACGTCGGTTGGTCCCTGCCGGGCGGGACCGAAGCCCCGTCGACGGAACGTTTTCAACTGCCTTCCGTTCGAGTGAGCCTTGGCGCGAAGAGCGGACCGAGTTCGCAAAGGAGACGACCATGAGAATGCATTTTTCCACTGCGGTGGCGGGACTGTTGCTGCTGGCAGGCGTCGGCGCCGTTGCGGCGCAAGACGTTGTCATCGAGCCGGAGCAGGAAACGGTCATCAGGGAGTATGTGAAAAAGCAGCCGCTGGCCTCGGTGAAAATCCCTGGGGTGGAGCTCAATATCGGCTCGACGCTCCCTGACACCGTCGAGCTTCATGAGGTCCCGAGCGTCAAATATCGTTATGTCGTGATTGACAACCGCACAGTTGTCGTCGACCCAGGCACGCGCAAGATCGTCAAGGTCATCGATTGACGTGAAAGCTCGGGCAGCCGTCGCCCGCCGCTCGGAAAATGAGCGGCGGGCGACGTATGCGTCAGGGGTTCCTGCCGCGCGACGACGCCGAGGAAC
>NZ_SUEG01000145.1:0-2250 GCF_005063415.1 Mesorhizobium sp. | reverse complement strand
TGCGTCAGGGGTTCCTCGGCGTCGTCGCGCGGCAGGAACCCCGCCGTACCGTGGAGGGCCGGGGGGCCTCACAGGCAGTTTCAATGCGAACAATCAGCAGACTTTTCGATTCCCTTGACCAGGCGGCGCGTGCCGTCGAAACGCTTCAGGCGGCAGGAATTGCCCGCCATCAGATCAGTGTCATCGGACCCTACGATGACGAAATCGACGCCGTCTTACGCGGTCCAGGCACCGGTGCCGCCCTTGGCGCGGCAGCCGGTTTGTTGGCCGGCCTCGGCGCCTTTGACATGCCCGGCATCGATCCCCTCGGCGCGGGATGGCTGGCATCGGCGCTCGTCGGTGCAGTCTTGGGCGGCGTTACCGGCAGACTTCTGGGGAAATTGTCCGAAATCGGCAAGCAGCCGGGCCAGCGGGATGCCGAACAAGGTGTGATCCTGGTGCTGGCGCATGTCGATGAAAGGCAGGCCGACACCGCACAGGCGGTGCTTGGGGCTTCCATTCAGGCGACGCAGTCTTTGGCCAGGGCGGCTTGAAGATTCAGCTCGGGCAAAGCGCTTGACCAGGCCGCGCAACGGGCCGATCAAAAGCGCGCACCCAAAAATCTCTGGCAAGCCGCCGCCAGAAAGTGTTGAACACCGTGCCGATCACATTCGGCGAGCGGTTGCGCTCGGCGAGGCTTGATGATTTGCTGTCGGTTTGCGGAGAACGAATAATGCATGAGCCTGTCGGTCAAGACGAATATGGGTCGACCAGCCCGTTCGATCCGGACGATCTGTCGAGGTTGAACGCGATCGGCCCGAGCGCCGGCAGCAACGATTTCGAAAAATACGCAGTCGCCGTGATCATCGTGTTCGGCGCCCTGATCATCGGTGGCCTGATGGCTGCCGGCTTGAGCTTCGGGCGCCGCAGCACCTTCTTTTTCGCGCTTGGCGGCGCCACCGCGGCATGGATATCCGGCAATGCGCTTCTGCTCGACCGGCCGCGCATCTACGCGCTGTTCGTCGGCATCGCGGCGCTGATGCTGATCGCGTCCACGATCGCGCTGGTCACCTGATTCAGAGCGAAATCTTCTTGTTGACCGTGATCTTATCCGAAAACCGGTCCCCACTTTTTGGGGTCTAATACCCGATAGCTTTGCCGGATGCGGCGCGGCTGTCGATGGCGCCATTGTAGCGGGCGCCGCCACCCTTCTCGATTTCCGCCAGGCTCTTGCCGCCGACCAGGATGCCGGCCGCCTGGCCCCAGGTCGCCTCGGCAAGATCGAGGCGGTAGCCCATGCCGGTGAGCAGCTTTTCGGTATCGGGCGACAGGCCGAAAGGTTCGATATAGACCGTGTCGGGCAACCATTGGTGATGGATGCGCGGTGCGTCGATGGCCTCCTGGATGTTCATGCCGTGGTCGACGACGTTGACGATCGCCTCCAGCGTGATGGTGATGATGCGTGAACCGCCGGGGCTGCCGATGACCATGAACGGCTTGCCGTCTTTGGCGAGGATGGTCGGGCTCATCGACGACAGCGGCGTCTTTTGCGGCGCAATCGCATTCGCCTCGCCCTGGACCAGGCCGTAGAGATTGGGCACGCCGGGTTTCTGGGTGAAATCGTCCATCTCGTTGTTGAGCAGAATGCCGGTGCCGGCGGCGACAACGCCGGCGCCGAACGAGCCATTCAGCGTGTAGGTTACCGCGACGGCGTTGCCGTCATTGTCGATGATCGAATAATGCGTCGTCTCGCTGCTCTCGCCAAAGCCCTTCGGCATCAGTTCCTGCGAGACGCCGGCCCGGAACGGATCGATCTTTTCGCGGATTTCCCTGGCGTAATTCTTGTCGAGCAGTTTTGCGACCGGGTTGTCGACGAAGCCGGGATCGCCGAGCGCCGAATTGCGGTCGACATAGGCGTGGCGCATCACCTCGACCATGACGTGAACCGTCTCGGCCGAACCGGCGCCGAGATAGGACAGCGGATAGAACTCAAGCACGTTGAGGATCTCGCAGATGATGACGCCGCCGGAGCTCGGCGGCGGCGAGGAAATGATCTCGTAGCCGCGATAATCGCAGGTCGCCGGCTTGAGCTCGCGCACCGCGTAGTTTTCGAAATCGGCCCTGGCCAGAATGCCGCCCTTCTCGCCGCTCGCTTTGACGATAGCGTCGGCGGTCGCGCCTTTGTAGAAGGCATCCGCCCCGCGTTCGGAAATGGCGGCAAGCGAAGCCGCGAGATCGGGCTGAACGAGGCGCTCGCCGACGGCATAAGGC
>NZ_SUEG01000144.1 GCF_005063415.1 Mesorhizobium sp. | reverse complement strand
GTGCCGGATGTCCTTTCGGCCAGCCGGTCGAGTTCGTCGGCTTTCGAGACGTCGGTGGCGACGGCAAGCACGGCGCTGTCGCCGGCGATAGCGGCGACGGCGTGCCGGGCCTCATCGAGGCGTGCGCCGGCGATATCGGCCAGCACGATCTTCATTCCCATCGCCGCCAGCCGTTTGGCCGCGGCAAGGCCGATGCCGCTGGCCCCACCGGTGATGACGGCAACGTTGCCGGAAGCAAGTGCGGGCAGGGCGGTCTGGATCTCGGCGTCGGGGGTCATGATTTTCTCCTGTTCTGGCCGCGGCGAACTTAGCGCGGAAAGAGGCTCGCGCAAGCCGGTGCCGGCATCTTCGGGTTGACCGCGTCGGCGGGCGCTGCGCATGCTGATATCGAAAAGGAGACCTAGCGATTGACCGACTGGATCGAGATCCTGAAAGAACAGACCGCAACCGGCGACCAGATGAGCCGCGAAGTGCCGCAAATGCTTGCCAATCCCGACATCAGCGAAGCGCAAGTGAAAACGCTGTTTTCGGCGCTCGAAAAACAGGCGGAGTTCGTCGAAAAGCTGCGTATGGCGCTGGAAAAGTTCGGCCACGATTTTTCAGTGATCAAGGCGGCCGAGCGGCTGGAGGAGCGCTATGCCGACCTTGCCGCTTCGGTAGCGGAAAAGCTGAAAGAAATGCGGGGCTAGAGCCTGTTTGGTATGGGGCTCTGTCTTCTCATGATCTTTTCCGAAAACTGGCATCCACTTTCGCTGACGCGGTCCTTCGGTTCGGGATCATGGTCTGTCTATTTCTCGATTAGCCGCTCGAAGCGCCTGTCCGGCACTAACCAGATCAGCGCCACGAGAACGTAGATCGAGACACCGATCCAGTGATTGACGAAGGTCAGTGCGACGCCGGAGATATAGAGGGCCAGCGAGATCTTTCCCTTGAGGTCATTGCCCAACGCCCTGGCGAAAAGGGTCTCGCTGCCGTGCAGCCGATGCAGAGCCATGGTGAGGATGTTGAAGCCGACGGCGCAGAGCGCCAGGCCGATGCCATAGACGGCGACAGGCACCGGCGCGAAATGGTTCTCGCCCATGAAGGCTGTCGTCGCCGGCATCAGCGACAGCCAGAACAACAGGTTGAGGTTCGCCCACAGCACGCGGCCGTCGACCCGCTGCACGGCATGGAACATGTTGTGCAAATTGTTCCAGTAGATGCCGACATAGATGAAGGACAGCACATAGCTGAGGAATATCGGCCAGAGTGGTGCAAGCGCGGAAAAATCCTCGCCATGCGGCACCTTCAATTCCAGCACCATGATGGTGATGATGATGGCGACTACGCCATCGGTGAATGCCTCGACCCGTCCTTTGCCCATGAATCTCCCCTGACAATCCGCTGAAGTTAAAAGAGGATCTCGCTCAGCGCCATCGGCAAAGCTGCCAAACTTGTCAGGAGCAAGTCGGGGAGGGGGAACGGCTGACGCGAAAAAGGCGTTAGGATTTCAGATCCCGAACAGCAAAAGGTCGAAAAAATGACAGCTCACGCTCAAGTCATGACGCGCGATCACGAACTCGTCGGCAGCGCCGCAGCGGCCGCCGTGGCCGCCATGATCGCGGCTCTTTTCGCCGGCAGCACGGCGCTGACGCCGCTTTATATCATCTACAAGCAGGTCTTCGGTTTCTCGCAGATCACTTTGACGCTGGTCTACGCCGTCTATGTCATCGGCAATCTGGCAGCGCTTCTGATGTTAGGGCGTGTGTCCGATGCCATCGGGCGCCGTCCGATGGCATTAGCGGGGATGGCGGTGGCCGTCGTCAGCGCGGTGGTTTTCCTGTTCGCCGAAAATGTCGCCTGGCTCGAGATCGCCCGAATTCTGAGCGGATTGGGAATCGGAGTCGGCGCGGGTACCGGCACCGCCTGGCTCGCCGAATTGCTCCCGACCGACGACAAGTCACAGGCGGCGACGATTGCCACCAGCACCAATTTTCTCGGCCTCGGCCTTGGTGCGCTGGGGGCCGGGTTGCTCGCCGAATACCCGCCTTGGCCGCTCAGGCTGACATTCGTCGTCTACCTGGCGATGCTCGCGACTGTAACCCTGCTGGTCTGGCGCACGCGGGAAACCGTTTCGCGGCCGGGGAAACTGGCTGACGTTTCGATGCGGCCGCGGCTTTCCGTGCCTGATGACATCCGCGCGGGTTTCGTCGCACCGGCGGTGACCGGCTTTGGCGCAATGGCGCTGGTCGGCTTTTATGCAGCACTCGCGCCGAGCATTCTGGCGCAGCAGCTGCACGTAATCAACCATGCCGTAGCCGGCGCTCTGTTCTTTGAATTGTCGATCGTGGCGGCCGCCACCATTGTGGCGACGACACGTCTTTCGAGCCGAGCCGCGATGTTTGCAGCGCTTGCGCTGATGATCCCAACCGTCGCGCTGATTGTTGCGGCGCAGGTCTTCGCCTCGATGGCCATAATGATTGCCGGGACCGCCTTGTGCGGCGTGGCGGCAGCGCTCGGCTATCGCGGCGGCTTGCAAGTGGTGAACGAGATCGCGCCGGCGGACCGGCGCGCCGAAGTGGTCTCCGCCTTCTTCATCTGCTGTTTTTGCGGCAACGCGCTGCCGGTCATCGGCATCGGCATCCTGTCGACCGTGGCGAGCGCGACCGTGGCGAGCCTGGCCTTTGCCGGCATGATCGTCACATTTTCTCTGGTGGCGCTCGGGTTCGGCGCGAAATACGCGCGCTGAGCCGACCTTTCAGCCGTCCGGTGTCTCGGGCGAAAGATGGGCGCGCTGGCGCGGTACGCCGAGGCCGGTATCCGGCGGTTCGCCGGCAGCCGGCCGGCTCTCGATCATGTGCAGGCTGCGCCAGCGGCCGAAGCGATAATAGGCCGCGGCCAGCACGAGCGAGGTTATCGAGCCGGCCGGAAAGCTCCACCACAGCGCTTCCTCGCCGATCACGCTTCGGAAGAAATAGGCGAAGCTGGTGCGCACCAGCAGCACCGAGATCACCAGGATGATCAGCGGCGGCATCACCGCGCCGGTGGCACGCACGGTGGCGAAGAGCACGATGGTGATGCCGAACAGGATGAAGGACCACGACGCGATCTTGTTGATGTGAGTGGCGATGTCGATTGCTGCACTGTCGCTGCCGAGGAAGAGGCTGAGCACCGCACGATCGAATACGAACAGCAGCGCGACAAGCACGCCGGTGAGCACAAGGTTGAAGCCGACGCCGGAGGTGGCGATGCGGCCGATCCGGTCCCAGCGCCCAGCGCCGACATTTTGCGCCGCCATGGACGAGACCGCGGCGCCGATGGCGAGCGCCGGCATCTGGATATAGGTCCAGAGCTGTGCGGCTATGCCGTAGGCAGCCGCGACCTGCGAGCCGTACGAGTTGACCATGCCCATCACCGTCAGCGCCGCTGCCGAGACGACGATCATTTGCAGGCCCATCGGTACGCCCTTGAAGACGACAATGCGCAGCAGCGCCGGGTCCGGCTGCAGCAGAGCGAGATTAGCGCCGGCCAGCCGCAGCGGGTGCTTGCGCGCATAAAGCACGATCAGGATGGCAACCACGCTTACCGTCTGGCCGATCAGCGTCGAGGTGGCCGAGCCGGCGATGCCGAGTTCGGGGAACGGGCCGATGCCGAGGATGAGCAACGGGTTCAAAACGACGTCGAGCACGACGGCCAGTGCCATGAATAGGAAAGGCGTGCGCGAATCGCCGGCGCCGCGCAGCACCGTCATGACGAAGGACAGCAGGTTCATCATCGGTACGGCCAGGAAGATGATGCGCAGATAGGAGCGCGCCAGCGGCAACGCATCGGCCGGCGTGCCGAGCGCATCGAGGATCGCATCGACCCAGATCCAGCCGCAGACCGCGAACACCACCGAGACGAGGAAGAAGAAGGTGCCGCTGGTTCCGACGATGCGCCGGGCTTCGGGCAGGTCACGAGCGCCGACGGATTGCGCGACCAGGATGGTCGCCGCCATGCCGATGCCGAAGACGGTGCCGAGGATGAGAAACAGCACGAGGTTTGCATTGGACGTGGCGGTCAGCGCCGCTTCACCGAGGAAACGGCCGACCCACACGGCATTGATCGAGCCGTTGAGCGACTGCAGCACATTGGAGCCGAGCACCGGCAGGGCAAACAGTAAAAGGGTGCGCGGGATAGGCCCACTGGTGAGGTCGCCGGTCCGCCGGCGCGCGGGCATGTTGTCATCCATGGCAGGTAGCTCGGCGAAGGCTTGTCTTGAGTCCGGTCCGCAATGATTGCCGATTTAACGGAACGGGTCGATGCGGCGCTGCAAATTCCGCCTGGCGTGCCTTGATCTAAGCATGTTCTCAAAGCTTCCGTAATCGGATATTGACCACGGACGCGTGAGACCGCATTTCCTGGATCTCATGGGCAAGCCGGGGGGCTCATGTCCGATATTCCGTTGTTTTTTGAGCGTCTGAACCGGCGCGCGTTTCTTGGTGCATCGGCTCTGGGCGCGGCCTCCGTGGCTCTTTCGGCGTGCACCACGACGGACGTGGCGGCGCCGCCGGTGACAGCGGCGCCAAGCGAGCCGGCTTTCGGCGATGCCGCAAGCATGTATGCGGCGCGCGTCGACGAGGGCTATCAACTGCCGGCAATCCCGGTAGCCAAGATCGATCCGAAATTCGTCCGCCAAATCGTGTCCGACCCGACTGGAGAGAAACCCGGCACGATCGTCGTCGATACTTCCGAGCACTTCCTCTACCTGGTGCGCGACGGCGGCAAGGCAATTCGATACGGCGTCAGCCTCGGCAAGGCCGGTTTCGGATGGACCGGCAGCGCCGTGGTTCAGGCGAGGAAAAAGTGGCCGGTGTGGACGCCGCCGCCGGAAATGATCCAGCGCCGGCCGGAACTGGCGAAATACAAGGACGGCATGCCGCCCGGCCCGCACAGCCCGCTAGGCGCTCGCGCGCTGTATCTCTTCCGCGACGGCAAGGACACGATGTACCGGCTGCACGGCACGCCGGAGTGGGATTCCATTGGGAAGAACGCTTCGTCCGGCTGTGTGCGCTTCATGAATCAGGACATTATCGACCTCTACAGCCGCGTCGACGGCGTCGCGCCGGTCTTCGTGCGCCCGAACCTGTCTGCCGCCGGGAAGATCGCCGCCGTGTCGAACAGGACGGCTGAGCCGATCGATGCGGGCGTGCCAAGGGACGCGGAAATGCTGAAGTGAGTGCCCTCGTGCCGCAACCCCGTTTCACGGCGCATTGATCCTTTAAGACCATTTCTTGCGCGGGCGAGCCGCAACTGAAGCGCACGACCGTTCAATCGCGCCAGCTCAGGCGGACGCGTTCGGCGCGTCCGCCTGTATGGGTGCCGCTACTTCTTGGCGAGGCCGGGAATCGTGACCTGATAAACCAGGAACATGGTGTCGACATCGGCGCCATCCTCGGCCTTGTAGGCCGCGCCGACCTGGAAGCCGTCCTGCGTGAGGAAGTCGTTGTCATTGGCGACGAACAGGAAATAGT
This sequence comes from Mesorhizobium sp., assembly GCF_005063415.1. GTDB lineage: Bacteria > Pseudomonadota > Alphaproteobacteria > Rhizobiales > Rhizobiaceae > Mesorhizobium. The sequence continues at coordinate 7,382 of NZ_SUEG01000144.1, read as the reverse complement.
CGTCGGGCAGTTTTGGATCGAGGACGCTCACCACCGACATCGCCTCCCACTTCTCCGAGAGGTTGTTGCGGTCGTTGGGCGCGCCATTGTGCAGCCCGAAGCGGCCGAGCTCGCTTTTGTCGTTGATGTCGATGAACGGCGTCAGCTTGGCCGGCGTCACCGATGCATCGAGCTCACCCTTGGGCGCCAGCGGCTTGTTTTTGTCGAACTCTGTGCCGGCGATATCGGTTGCCGCCGACACATCGACGATGCTGATCTCGCGATGGAGCGAAGTGTCGCCCTTCAGCCCCTGGCCATTGCCGCTGTCGCGCGCCAGCATCAGGAAGGTCTTGTCCGACAGCGCCACGATTTCGCTCTGCGCGGCGATCTTGGTCTTGCCCTTGGCATCGGTGAACACCGGCAGCGGCACGACATATTCATGCGCGAGCTTGAGCTGGCCGGGATCCGAGGCATTGTAGACCAGCGCGCGCGTGTTCTGGCGCGTCGCGGGCGAATCGCCGCCATCCTGCCTGGGTGCCGACTGCAGCACGGCAATCAGGAACTTGCCGTCCGGCGTCAGCGCCATGCCTTCGAGGCCCTGGTTGTTCTGGCGGCCGGTTTCGGGATCCTTCGGATCTGGGTTCGCCGCGCCAGGTCCCGGATTGTTGGAAGCAAAGTTTGGCGTCCCGTGACGCATCGGGACAAGCGCCGCCGGCGGCTGCGTTGCCGACATCAGACGCCCATCGGCGGAGAAGCGATAGATGTTCGGGCCGTATTCGTCAGAGATGAACATCGTACCGTCGGGCAGCCGCACGATCGCCTCGTTGTCGAGCGCAAGCTTGCCGTTGGCTTCGGGCAGGATCGGCATGTCGTCGGTCGCGGCACGCACGCCGTTGAGCGGATCGAGGCCGGTTGCGTCGGCGCCCTTATCGTCGGTCAAAAGCATGGTGTCGGCTAAGGTTGCCTTGAGGCCCGACTGTTCCTGGCCGGTGGCCGGTGCCGCACCCGGCGCGATCGGGGCGAACTCGAGGGCGATCGTGTTGAGGCGCGGACGGTAATCGGTGGTCCCGACGACATTGTAGCCGCGATCCGGCAGCAGCCATAGCGAGCCCTTGTAGCCATCGGCGCCATGCGTCCAGCCGGCAGCGTCGATCGCCATGCCCGAGCCGGAGCCAAACGTCTCGCCGAACTTGTCCTTCTGGCTGGCCGGGATGCGGCCGGCACCGACCAGGCCCTTGTTGACGAAGCTGACGCCGTCGACGGTCGCGGCGTTTTCAGCCAAGGCCGGCGTCAAGGCGGTGAACATCGCCAGCGCGACGGCGAGGGACGCGGTTCGGTGCAGGTTTTTCATGGATATCCTCTTTGAGACGAAGCTGCCGGGATCTGAAAAGGCGTCGCGTCGCATCAAGGATGCCGCGAAAGCCTTCGGAGAAGCGATCTAGGACGCGAACATGATACTTGCGTGACAGTGCCGCGCTTGCTTGTCCCCCGTGGTCGCAACTGGCCTGGGCATGGCGAATTCGTCGTCGCCGAGCGAGCAATTAACAACTTTACAAATAAGCATGCTTGTGTAAAGTTATGACAATGAAAGGTCCCCGATGACTGCCTATCGTTTCGCCACCCGCCTCAATTCCTTTGCCTCGCGGCCACAGGCCGAGTGGCCCGATCTTGTCGGCAAACCGTCCATGCTGCAAATGGCGGCACGTGCGGCGAAGGTTGCGGAGTTGACCGATCTCGACCTCAACTTCCCCGACCATGTCGGTGAAAAGCCTGCGGAAATGGCACGCAAACTCGGCGATCTCGGGCTTTCCATCAATGGCTTCGCCATGCGCTACTACTCTAACCCGGCCTTCAAGCTCGGCGCCTTCACCAATCCGGATCCTTCCGTTCGCCGCGAAGCCATCGACCTGACCAAGGCCGGCATCGACGCCGCGCGCGAGGCCGGCGCCAGCCTGATGACATTGTGGTTGGGGCAGGATGGCTTCGACTACGCCTTCCAGGCTGACTACGCAACACTCTGGCAACACGAAATCGATGGCATTCGTGAAGTAGCGGCGCATGATCCGGGCTGCCAGATCAGCCTTGAATATAAGCCCAACGAGCCGCGCTCCTACAGCCTGATGCCCGATGCGGCGACGACATTGCTGGCGATCCGCGAGATCGGCCTGCCCAATCTCGGCGTGACGCTCGATTTCGCCCATGTGCTCTATGCCGACGAGCAGCCGGCTTTCGCCGCCGCCCTCGTGGCACGGCACAGCAAGCTGCTCGGCGTGCACCTCAACGACGGCTACGCCAAGCGCGACGACGGCTTGATGGTCGGCGCCGTGCACACGCTGCAGACGATCGAGCTGCTCAGGCAGATCCGCCGCGACGGCTATGCCGGGGCAATCTACTTCGACACGTTTCCGGATATGACCGGGCTCGACCCGGTCCACGAATGCGAAGTCAACATCGCCACCGTCAAGCGCATGCTGCGCGTCGTCGATCGGCTGGAAAAGGACAACCGCCTGTCCACCGCCGTCGACCGTCAGGACGCGGTCGGCTCGCAGGCCATAATCCAGGAAGCCATGCTCGGGCCGGACAGCTGACGCAGCGGCCATCACCGTTTTCAACAAGGGAGGAAAGACCATGAAATTTCTACTTGCCACCGCCACCGCTGCCCTGATGGCGCTGTCCATAGGCTCCGTGTTTTCCGCGGACCTCGCGCCGCTCAATTCCGACACCGAGAAGGATCGCATCGACTGGTCGCAGCTCGAGGCCAAATTCGGCGCCTTCCCGAAGCTGCCCGACGGCACCAAGGCGGGTGCCGTCTCCAAGACGCTGACCAACGAATACTGGCGTTCGCTGGGAGAGGGCTACAAGTCGTTCGGCGACCGCGTCGCTGTCCCGATCGTCTACCAGGCGGCGCAGAGCGAGGGCGACCAGCTCGGCCAGCTCACCATCGCCGAAGGCCTGGTCACACAGGGCTACAACGTGCTGCTCGTCTCGCCGCAGACCGACTCCAACCTGCAGCCGATCATAGAACAGGCCAAGGCCGCCAACGTGCCGGTGGTCAACGTCAATGACGCGGTCATCCCGCAGGCCGAGCACTATGTCGGCAATGTCCAGCGCGACAATGGCGTGCGCGTCGCCAAATGGTTCATCAAGAACCGGCCGGATGGCGGCAAGGTCGCCATCGTCGAAGGCCAGGCCGGCGTCTATGCCGCCGTCCAGCGCACCGACGGCTTCAAGACCACAATCACCGAAGCCGGCAAGTTCGACGTCGTCGCCAGCGTCCCCGGCAACTGGGATCGCCAGACCTCCTACGACGCGGCCACCAACATCCTGCAGCAGCACCCCGATCTGATCGGCTTCTATGCCAACAATGACGGTATGGCGCTGGGCATCGTCGAGGCGGTCAAGGCCGCTGGCCTGCAGGACAAGGTCGCCGTCTTCGGCACTGACGGTATCTCCGACGCCTATGCCTCGATCCGCGCCGGCGAGCTGACCGGCACCGTCGACAGCTTCCCGGTTCTGACCGGCGAGGTGGCGCTGGAATCGGCGCTGCGACTGGTGGCCGGGCAGAAGCTGCCGCGCGTCGTCGCCACGCCGCAGGCGCTGATCACCAAGGACAATGCCGACCGCTATTCCGGCGCCGGCGACGCCGTGCGCAAGGCGCTGCTCGAGGACGCGGCAGCGGGCAATTAAGGGCACAGGGCAGGTGCCGGCCAGAGCATTATTGCTCACGGCTGGCACCTCTGCCCGGAGAATAGAACCCATGTCACCCCGGCTGCAATTCGAGGGCATTTCCAAGGAATTTCCGGCTGTGCGGGCGCTCTCTGATGTGTCCTTTTCGGTCGGAGCCGGCGAAATCCATGGCCTGCTCGGTGAAAACGGCGCCGGCAAATCGACGCTGCTGCGCATCCTGTCGGGTGTCTACAGGCCGACGGCGGGAAGCGTGCTGATCGACGGCAAGCCAGTGACGCTGAACAATCCGGTCGCCGCGCGCGCCGCGGGCGTGGCCATGATCCACCAGGAATTGCAGCAGGTGCCGCGTCTCAGCGTCGCCCAGAACATGTTTCTCGGCCATCCGCTGACGCGGGGCAGCATCTTCGTCGCACGGCGCGAGCAGGAACGCCGCGCTGCGGAAGCCCTCGCCGCCATCGACCCGACGATCGATCCGGCAGCGCCGCTCGGCAGCCTGAAGGTCGCCCAGCGGCAGATCGTCGAGATCGGCCGGGCGCTGCTCGACCGCGCCAGGATCGTGGCGATGGACGAGCCGACGTCGAGCCTGACGCCGAGCGAGTTCGAACGGCTGGCCGAGGTGATTGCCCGTCTGGCGCGCGACGGTGTCGCGGTCGTCTATGTCTCGCACAAATTGGACGAGGTGTTCGGCATCTGCCAACGCGCCACCATAATGCGCGACGGCGTCGTGGTCGGTTCCGTCGATCTCGCACAGGTCTCGGAAAAGGCCGTCGTTTCGATGATGGTCGGCCGCGAGCTTGCCCAGGAACAACACCGCTCGCATGCTTCCGCCGAGATCAGGCTGAGCGTACGCGGCCTCGCCTCGCCGACCAAGGTCCATGACGTCTCGTTCGACCTGCATCGCGGCGAGGTGCTGGGCATTGCCGGCCTGGTCGGCTCGGGCCGCACCGAACTGCTGCGGCTGCTGGCCGGCGCCGACCGTGCCTCTTCAGGCGCAGTTGAGATCGACGGCAAGGCGGTAAAACTTTCCAGTCCGCGCGACGCCATCGCTGCCGGTATCGGCCTGGTGCCGGAGGAGCGCAAGCGCGAAGGCATCGTGCCGCTGCGCTCGATCTCCAACAATATGGCGCTGGCGTCGATGGGCGTGTTCGCACCGCGCGGCGTCATCGATCACACCAGGCTGAAACGGGTCGCGGCCGAGAAGATGAAGCGGGTTAATTTGCGGCCGTTCCTGCTCGACCGGCCAATTCGGCTGTTCAGCGGCGGCAATCAGCAGAAAGCGATCATCGGCCGCTGGCTGGCGGCGGGAACGCGGATCCTTCTGTTCGACGAGCCGACGCGCGGCATCGATGTCGGCGCCAAGGCGGAGATCTACCACTTGATCGAGGAACTCGCCGCCGAAGGCCATTCGGTAATCGTCGTGTCGTCCGAACTCCCCGAGGTGATCCGGCTCGCCGACCGCGTTCTGGTGATGCGCGACGGCACGGTCGCCGCCGAATTGGGCCGCGCAAGTCTCAGCGAACAGGCGATCGCCGCGCACGCCATACCGCAAACAGAGATTGAGGCCGGCAAGGCGCAAGGCCATCGGGCCGGTGCATAACGGACAGGACCAGTGGATGACCGATATAACCCAACACACAGCAGCGCGCCCAAGGGCAGATTTCCTGCACCGGTTTTCCGTGCGCGACGCCGGCACGCTGATCGGCCTGGTGGTGATCCTTGCCGTCTTCGGGGCGCTGGTCCCCGGCTTTTTTGCCGAGCGTAACCTGATCAACATCCTGCAGCAGTCGAGCATCAATGCCTGCCTGGCGTTGGGCATGACGCTGGTCATCATTTCGGGCGGCATCGACCTGTCCGTCGGGCCGACGGCAGCCCTTTCGGCCGTCATCTCGGCCTCGATGCTGGTTGCCGGCGTGCCGTTTCCGCTGGCCATCGCCGCTGGCTTCGCCATCGGCCTTGCCTGCGGACTGCTCAACGGCGTGCTGGTCGCCTATGTCGGGCTGCAGCCTTTCATCGTCACGCTCGGCACGCTGAGCACCTACCGGGCGCTGGCGTTGATCTATACCGGCGGCAATCCGGTGCTCGGCCTTCCCGCCGGCTTCCGTGCCATCTTCAACGGCTCGCTGTTCGGATTGCCGTTGGCGGTTGTCATCGTGGCCGTGGTCGCGTTGATTGCCTGGATCATCCTCAAGAAGACGCCATTCGGCGAATATCTGCTCGCCGTCGGCGGCAATGAGGAGGCGGCCTACATAGCCGGCGTGCCGATCGCCCGCACCAAGATCGCCGCCTATATGATCTCGGGCCTGCTGGCAGCTCTTGCCGCGCAGATCCTGATCGGCCGGCTGGGTGCCGCCGAACCCATCCTGGGCAATCTCTGGGAGCTCGACGCCATAGCAGCGGCGGCGATCGGCGGCGCCTCACTAATGGGCGGCAAGGGCAGCGTCGTCGGCACCATCCTGGGTGCCGTCATCCTTGGCAGCATGCGCAACGGCCTGACGCTGATGAACGTGCAGTCCTTCTATCAGCTCCTCGCAACTGGCCTTATAATCCTCGCCGCGATGCTTATCGATCGCGTGACGAGGGGACGTGGATGACCTTGACCGGGCTGGACCTGAAAGCTGTAGGACCGCGCATCCGCATGATGATGCCACATCTGACGCCGCTTGAGGCGAAGGTGGTTGAAACCGTGTTCGGACGGCGCGGCTTCGACGAGACCATACCGCTCAAGCAGATCGCCGAGGAGGCCGGTGTGTCGGAGGCGATGGTGGTCAAGATCGCCAAGAAGCTGGGTTTTTCCGGCTATCGCGATTTTCGCACGGCGGTCTATGAATACAGCCGCCTGCCGACCGCCGAGATGCATCAGGAGCTGTCGGTGGACGACAGTTCGGCCGAGATCGTGCAGAAGGTGTTCCGCACGTCCATCCAGGCGCTGGAGGAGACGCTGGCCATTCTCGACATGGACGATTTCGACCGCGCCGCCGATCTGCTTTACCGCGCCAGGAATCGCGATTTCTACGGCGTCGGCGGCTCGGCGCAGATCGCACGCGACGTTTCGCACAAATTCCTGCGCATCGGCATCCGCACCTCTGTCTACGACGATTCGCACATGATGTTGATGTCGGCCTCGCTGCTCGGCGCCGACGACATTGCTGTCGGCTTCTCGCATTCCGGCAACACGAGCGCCGTCATCGACGCCATCCAACTTGCGCGCAAAAGCGGGGCGCGCACGCTGGCCATCACCAACTATGACAACTCGCCATTGGCGGCCGTCGCCGACATCGTGCTCTGCTCGACCGCGCAAGGCTCGCCGTTGATGGGTGAGAACGCAGCGGCGCGCATTGCCCAGCTCAACATTCTCGACGCGCTGTTCGTCGCGGTCGCGCAACGCGACTACCAGGCAGCGGAGCGCAATCTCGGCCGCACCATGTCGGCGGTGACCTCGAAACGGAAAGACAAGAACTCATGAAGGCAAGCGGCTCGTGAAAGTCAGCGGCACATGACGGCTTCCCCGCCGCTGGTGACCGTGTTCGGCAGCCTGCATTACGACATCATGGTCGAAGCCCCCGATCGCCCACGCAAGGGCGAAACGGTGACCGGCCATGCCTGGCAGCCAAAATGCGGCGGCAAGGGCGGCAACCAGGCGGTGTCGGCAGCGCGGGCCGGTGTGCGTGCGGCAATGATCGGTGCCGTCGGCGATGACGATTTCGGCCGCGCGCTTC
>NZ_SUEG01000143.1:10255-13014 GCF_005063415.1 Mesorhizobium sp. | reverse complement strand
AGCTGCCAATCTCCCCCCTTGAGGGGGAGATGCCCGGCAGGGCAGAGGGGGGTGCTCATGCACAAACTTGAGCGGCTTTTGCGCCCACGAACGATCGCAGTCTTCGGTGGTGCGCAGGCTGCTGCCGTCGTCGCGCAGTCGATCAAGATGGGCTTTGCCGGCGAGATCTGGCCGGTGCATCCGAGCAAGGCCGAGGTCGCCGGTCGCAAGGCCTATCGCTCGGTGGCCGAATTGCCTGGTGCGCCGGATGCCGCTTTCATCGGCGTCAACCGGCATTTGACCATCGAAGTGGTCAAGGCGCTGGCCGAGCGCGGCGCCGGCGGCGCCGTGTGCTTTGCCGCCGGCTTTCTCGAAACCGAAGCCTATGACGAGGACGGCGAGCGGCTGCAGGCCGAGTTGGTCGCGGCGGCGGGCCAAATGCCGATCATCGGGCCGAACTGCTATGGGCTGATCAACTATGCCGACGGCGCGCTTTTGTGGCCCGACCAGCATGGCGGCATCAGGCTGCCAGAAGGCGGCCGCGGCGTTGCCATCATCACACAGTCGTCGAACATCGCCATCAACATGACGATGCAGAAACGCGGCCTGCCGATCGCCTTTCTGATGACCGCCGGCAACCAGGCGCAGACCGGGCTCTCTGAAATGGCGCTCGGTCTGATCGAGGACGAGCGCGTCACCGCGCTCGGCCTGCATATCGAAGCGTTCGATTCGGTAGCCGGCTTTGAAAGGCTGGCGGCGAGGGCGCGCGAGCTGAAGAAGCCTGTTATCGCCATGAAGGTCGGCCGCTCCGAGCAGGCGCGGCAGGCGACCGTCTCGCATACCGCGTCGCTGGCCGGCTCGGACGCAGCATCCGGCGCGTTCCTGAAGCGGCTCGGCATCGCCCGTATCGATTCGATCCCGGCCTTCATCGAGGCGCTGAAGCTGCTGCACGTCACCGGACCCCTGCCCGGCTACCGGCTGTCGTCGATGAGCTGTTCGGGCGGCGAGGCGTCGGTGATGGCTGACAGCGCCGAAGGCCGCTGGGTGACGTTTCCGCCACTCACCGCCGAGCACCGCGCGCATGTCAAATCGACGCTCGGGCCGCTTGTCGCGGTGGCCAACCCGCTGGACTACCACACCTTCATCTGGAACAACGAGCCGGCGATGACCGCCACCTTCACCGCCATGGTGTCGGGCGGCTTCGACCTCAACATGCTGGTGCTCGATTTCCCGCGCCCCGACCGCTGCTCGGATACCGACTGGTGGGCGACGCTGCGCGCTTTCGAAGCGGCGCTGAAGACCAACCGCGCGCAAGGCGCGATCGTCTCCTCGCTGCCGGAGAACCTGCCCGAGGAATATACTGCCGGCCTGATGGCGCGCGGCATGGTGCCGCTATTCGGCATTTCCGAGGCCATGGACGCCGCCCAGGCGGCGGCCTTCATCGGCTGGGCGTGGCGCGAGCCGCAGGCGCAGCCGATCGACACCTCGGCGTCCGGCGCGCCGGCCGGCGACCATGTCACGCCCGACGAGGCCGAGGCGAAAGCGCGGCTCATCGAGGCCGGGCTCCCCGTGCCGAAGGGCGAGCGCGCCGGCAACGCGGTCGAGGCTGTGATCTCCTCGATGGCGCTCGGCTTCCCGGTGGCGCTGAAGGCCCTTGGCGTCATCCACAAATCCGAGCTCGACGCGGTCCGGCTCAACCTCAGGGATGCCGAATCCGTCAGCACCGCCGCCCATGATCTCGGCCCGCTCGGCACTGGCCTTTATGTCGAGCGCATGGTGCGCGATGGCGTCGCCGAGCTGCTGGTCGGCTTCACCCGCGACCCGATGTTCGGCGCGGTGATGACGCTCGGCACCGGCGGCGTGCTGGTCGAGCTGTTGCGCGACAGCGTCACGCTGATGCTGCCGGCGACCCGCGACGATATCGAGGCCGCTTTGCGCGGGCTGAAATTGTTCCCGCTGCTCGACGGTTATCGCGGTCGGCCAAAGGCCGACGTCGCGGCGGCAATCGATGCGATATCAGGCATTGCCGGCTTCGTGCAGCAAAATGCCGGCGAAATCGAGGAGCTCGACATCAATCCGCTGATCGTCTGCACCGAGGGCAAGGGCGCCTGGATCGCCGATGCGCTGCTGGTGCTGGGAGACAAGAAGAATGGCTGAAATCATCACCACCCGCCGCGAGGGCACGATCCTCGAAGTGACGCTCGACCGGCCGAAGGCCAATGCCATCGACTTGAAGACCTCGCGGCTGATGGGCGAGACGTTCAAGGCGTTTCGCGACGATCCCGACCTGCGCGTCGCCATCGTCAAGACCGCCGGCGACAAGTTCTTCTGCGCCGGATGGGATCTGAAAGCCGCGGCCGGCGGCGACGCGGTCGACGGCGATTATGGCGTCGGCGGCTTCGGCGGGTTGCAGGAACTGCGCGATCTCAACAAGCCGGTGATTGCCTGCGTCAATGGCATGGCGGTCGGCGGCGGCTTCGAACTGGCGCTGTCCTGCGACCTCATCTATGCGTCGGATCATTCCTCCTTCGCCCTGCCCGAAATCCGCGCCGGCACGCTGGCCGATGCGGCGACGATCAAGCTGCCGAAGCGTATCCCCTACCATGTAGCCATGGACCTTTTGCTCACCGGCCGCTGGATGGATGTCGCCGAGGCGCATCGCTGGGGCCTGGTCAACGAGGTGCTGCCCAAGGACAGGCTGGAGGACCGCGTCTGGGAGATCGCCCGGCTGCTCGCCAGCGGCCCGCCGCTGGTTTTCGCCGCGATCAAGGAAACGGCTC
>NZ_SUEG01000143.1:0-10245 GCF_005063415.1 Mesorhizobium sp. | reverse complement strand
CGGAGGACAATCTCGAGGGCTTTCGCGCCTTTGCCGAAAAGCGCGAGCCGGTGTGGAAGGGGAAGTAGCGGTATTGCGGGAACGATGGCGCTCACCCCCCTCTGGCCTGCCGGCCATCTCCCCCTCAAGGGGGGAGATTGGCAGCTTCAGCCTTGCAGCCCATCTTGCAACGCTGGAGATTGGCGAAGGTCGAAGCGACATCCGATCTCCCCCCTTGAGGGGGAGATGGCCGGCAGGCCAGAGGGGGGTGCCTGGGCGCAGTCGTCGCGGGTTGGTCGTCTCTCATGATCGACTACAAAACCCTCATCGACGCCGAGACCTGGGCCTTCATCGAGCGGACCAATTCCTATTATCCGCCCGATACGATCGATTACACCATCGCTGAGCAGCGCAAGATTTATAACCGGATGTGCCGCGAGTTCTTTGCCGGCTATCCCCAAGGCGTCACGGCGGAAACCACCGCCATTGCAACGCCATGGCATCGGGTTCCAATTCGCATCTACCGCGCCCCGGCGCCGGAAACGGCGGCGATGGTGCTTTATTTCCATGGCGGCGGTTTTATGCTCGGCGGGCTCGACAGCCATGACGACCTCTGCGCCGAGCTTTGCAGCCGGACCGGCTACGAAGTGGTTTCGGTCGACTACCGGCTGGCGCCGGAACACCTTCATCCGGCCGCCTTCGACGATGCCATCTGCGCCTTCGAATGGGCGTCGACCGCTTACGAACGGCCTATCCTGCTGTGCGGCGACAGTGCCGGCGGTAATCTCGCCGCGTCCGTCAGCCACGCGACGCGCGGCCATGCGCGCAAGCCGATCGGCCAAATCCTGGTCTATCCCGGCCTTGGCGGCGACAGCTCCGCCGGTTCCTATGTCACCCACGCGGAAGCGCCGATGCTTAACGTGCGCGACCTCGTTTTCTACAAGGACATCAGGACCGGTGGCGAGGACCGCACCGGCGATCTCACCTTGTCACCGCTCGCCGACGCCGACTTTGCCAATCTGCCGCCTACCGTCGTGATCACCGCCGAATGCGACCCGCTGTCGTCGGACGGCGAAGCCTATCGCGACCGCATCGTTGCCGCAGGCGGGCGCGCCTGGTGGTTCGAGGAGCCGGGACTGGTGCACGGCTATTTGCGCGCCAGGCACACGGCCGGCCGCGCCCGCTCGAGCTTTACCCGGATTGTCGATGCGGTAGCGGTTTTGGGAAGGGGCGAGTGGATCTGGTGAGGGATGTCTTCCCGACCAGAACGGGCCTTTGTCGGCCGGTACAGCTCTACTTGCGGCGGCGTCGCCGGCCGGAAACCTGCTTCAGCCAAGGTCCTAAATGAAAGCCGCTCATCAGCAGGTACATCGGGACCATGCCGCCTAGCGGCGACGCATCTTGCCCGGTCGAGCAGATCATATCCGGCGCTCCGCCGAGAAGCGTCAGCAGCGCCATGGTTGCGAAGGTCGGCGCGGCCGCAAAGGACAGCCAATCGGCTGCACTATGGCCGGCCGGGCTCGGATCGCCGGCGGATGCGCCTGCATGAATCTCGCTCATGTCCGTAGTCCCTGATAGCGAGCGGGATACGGTCGAATGAACCGTGCATCCCGCTCCTCCAATTGTCCTAGCCGCATTTCCGCGACGCCAAAGACGTTCTATTCGGTGCGGTTCCGGAACGCGGCCTCTCCGGCGTCCGACACCTCGACCCACTTTTTGTCGGGGACGGCTTCGGCGCCGTAATTGTCGTGCCAGTTCCACCACTTGTACGTCGGCGTTTGCGGATAGCCCTCGGGCGAATCCTCCCAAACCTCCTGGCGGCCGAGCGGCGACAGGTCGAGATAGCTCCACACGGTCCCCATCGCCTCGTCGCCGCGGTTGTTGATGAAGTAGGTACGGAACACGCGGTCGCCGTCGCGGATGAACACGTTATGACCGTGCCACTCGTCAACGCCGAAGTCGGCATCGAAGCTGTCGGTGATGGTGTACCAGGGCATCTTCCAGTCCATCCGCGCCTTCAGCCGCGCAATGTCGGCCTGCGGTGCGCGCGAGGCGTAGGCAAGCGTGGTGTCGCGGGCGTTCAGATGGGCGAGGTTGCCGACCTGATCGGCCCCCAGCGAGCAGCCGCGGCAAGCGTGGTCGGGCCAGCCGAATACGCCGGGCTCGAAGAAGGCGCGGTAGACGATCAGCTGGCGGCGGCCCTCGAACAGGTCGAGCAGGCTCACCTTTCCGTCGGGCCCTTCGAACGTATAGGTCTTCTCCACCGCCATCCACGGCATCCGCCGGCGCTCGGCCGCCAATGCGTCGCGAGCCCGGGTCACCGTCTTCTCCTTCACGAGCAGCTGCTGGCGCGCGGCTTCCCACGCATCAGGCGAAACGACCGGTGGTGTCTTCATTGCGAGCCGCGTCGTCTGCTCGCCTGTGCCATTCTGATGTGCCGTCATTGTGCATCTCCCTTGCTGGTTTGTCGCCGCACCGGCGCGACGTGTTGGGTCGTGAGCTAGGATAGGGGCGATAGCGGATTGGCGAGAGTGACAAGTGTGACGCGATTCCGACGGGTCCGCTGATCACGGCCGATTTCGCCGCCCGCGACGCCCCTGCGCTCATTCGTGCCCGGACTGCTGAATGGGCCGAGCGCCGGCCAGATAGCGATCATTGTCAAACGGTTCGGCCTGGTTGCTGTCCGGGCTCCACAGCTGGCGGTGGGTTCGTGTGAGATCGCCGAGGTAGACATGCAGCGCACCCGATCGCGCGCTGCCGGTATTCGCAACCGAATGTACGGCATTTGACGCCATGTGCACCACGGCAGGCGCTGCGATGTCCTGCCTTTCGGGAACATCGAGTTCGCTGCCGGCAACGGGATAGATGAAGTTCGTCTCGCTGCCCTTGTAGATGCCGATCAAGGCATCCATCAGGTGGTTATGGGGCGGGTACTGCAGGCCGGGCGACAGCGTGATGTGATAGATCGTCAGGTTCGGGCTCGCATGCAAAAGAACCTCGTCGTCGTCTTCTTCGTGAGCGAGCGTTCCCGATGCGTGAAAACGGTTGGTGTAGTCGCTCAGGACCGTCCTTACCGCTTCGAGGGGATCTGGTCCCCTCGCGGCATTGACGATATCGTCGGCAACGGCGTAGAGAGGCGAGTTGGCGGGTAAAGGCATATCAGTTATCCTCCCTGAGATGCTCAGATTGCCAACCTGAGCATCTCACGCTACCGAATGCTGATGCCAGCGTCAACCGGACAGCCAGACGGACAAAATATGAAAACGACGAAGTTGACCGCCGAACCGGCAAGGCCGGCCACGGTCGAGGCGACAGCACTGTCAGCCGCCGACGTCCTTCGCAGGGAACAGGCATATGAGCAGCTGAGGAACGACATCATTGCCTGCGTGCTGCGCCCCGGCGAAGCGCTGACCGAGAAACAGATCGGCGATCGATACCAGATCAAAAAGGCGACCATCCGCGCCGCGCTGGCCCGACTGATGCAGGAAGGACTGGTCAGGAGCGAGCCGCGCCGCGGCTACGTCGTTGCTACGCTCAGCCTGCGCGACGTCAACGAGATCTTCGATGTCCGCAGCTTGATCGAGCCGGAAGTGTTCAGGGTGGCGGCATCGAACATGACCGAGCGCGGGCTGGAGGACATCGGGCTGGCAGCGAAAAAAGTGCTGAAGCCGGAGACGCTGCGCAGCCACGTCGCCTTCCTTGCGGCCGATCGTGCCTTTCGTCTGGCCCTTGCGGAGCTCTCGGGAAATCTACGACTGGCGCATCTGCTGGACCAGATACTCGACCAGTCGGCGCGGGTTCTCCACCTTGGGTTCAAGTCCCGCGACTTCACCCAGTTGATCATCGCCCAGCAAAGGGAACTGGTTCTTGCCTGCGAGGCAGGCGACGTTTCCGGCATCGTCAAACTTGCCCGTTCGCAGTGCCTGTATCTCAAGAAGCAGGTGCTCGAGGCTTTGCTTGCCGGTTCCAAGCTTCAGGACGTCAATTTGCAGCCCTTCGCCTAAGGGAAGTTGGCCATTCGGTGCGACCGCCACCTTGGCGCAACGAGCGCGGCGGGCCTTGTTTCACCCCACCGCGCGTGCCGCCGCCCGTCCAGCGCTGCGGCCGGAAAAGATGCAGCCGCCGAGAAACGTGCCTTCGAGCGCTGCATAGCCGTGCATGCCGCCGCCGCCGAAACCGGCGGCCTCGCCCACCGCGTACAGCCCCTCGACCGGTTGGCCGCCGGCGCCCAGCACGCGGCTGTCGAGGTCCGTCTCAAGCCCGCCGAGCGTCTTGCGGGTCAGGATGCTGAGCCGGACCGCGATCAGCGGGCCATTGGCGGGATCGAGCAGCTTGTGCGGCCTTGCGGTGCGGATCAGCCGGTCGCCGAGATAGGCTCGCGCACCCCGCAGCGCGGTGATCTGCATGTCCTTGGAGAACGGATTGTCGAGCTGCCGGTCGCGGGCGCGGATTTCGCGCTCGACCTGCGCCAGTTCAAGCAGCGGCTCGCCGCAGGCCAGTGCATTCATGCGGGCGACCAGGGCCGGCAGTTCGGGCTCGACGATGAAATCCTCGCCCTCCTCCATGAACGCCTTGACCGGCGCGGGCACGCCGCTGGTGGCACGGCCAAGCACCTGGCGCCAGCTTTTCCCCGTCAGATCGGGGTTCTGCTCGGAGCCGGACAGCGCGAACTCCTTCTGGATGATCTTTTTGGTCAGGATGAACCAGGAATAGTCGTATCCGGTGCTCATGATGTGGCTGAGCGTGGCCAGCGTGTCGAAGCCGGGATAGAGCGGCGCCGGCAGGCGCTTGCCGCGCGCATCGAGCCACAGCGATGACGGGCCGGGCAGGATGCGGATCGCATGATCGGTCCAAATCGGTGCCCAGTTCCTGACGCCCTCGACATAGTGCCACATGCGGTCGCGGTTGATCAGCCGGCCGCCGGCGGCTTCGGCGATCGCCAGCATGCGGCCATCGACATGATCGGGAACGCCGGTGATCATGCGTTTCGGCGGCACACCCAGCCGCTGCGGCCAATTCTCCCGGACCAGCTGGTGATTGGCGCCGATGCCGCCGGAGGCGACGATGACGGCCTGCGCCTTCAACTCGAAATCGCCGGTGATCTCGCGCGAGCTCTTATGGCCGCGCTCGACGTCGCTCGCCGCCAATATGTCGCCGCGAACGCCGTCGACGACGCCGCTCGTCCGGGTCAATTCGTTGACCCGGTGACGGAATTTGAACCGGATCAGCCCGCGCTTCTCGGCCTCGCGCACCCGCTGTACGAAGGGTTCGAGCACGCCGGGGCCGGTGCCCCAGGTGATGTGGAAGCGTGGCACCGAATTGCCGTGGCCGACGGCATTGCCGCCGCCGCGTTCGGCCCAGCCGACCACCGGAAAGAATTTCAGGCCGCGCTGCATGAGCCAGGAGCGCTTCTCGCCGGCGGCGAAGCCGAGATAGGCCTCGGCCCAGCGGCCCGGCCAGAGATCTTCCGTGCGGTCGAACGCTGCGGTGCCCAGCCAGTCCTCGAGCGCCAGCTCATACGAATCGCGGATGCGCATGCGCCGTTGTTCGGGCGAATCGACGAGGAAGATGCCGCCGAGCGACCAGAATGCCTGGCCGCCAAGCGACTGTTCCGGCTCCTGCTCGACGATGATGGTCTTCTTGCCGGCCGCAGTCAGTTCGGCCGCCGCGACAAGGCCGGCAAGGCCGGCGCCGACAATGATCACATCCGCGTCGTCGGGCATCTATTTGACCATGATCTCGTCCAAAAACCGGTCCCCCACTTTTTGGGATCATGGCCGGCCTAGACTGCCTCCCAGCCTTCCTTCTCGCCGGCGCGAAAGATGGCATCGATGACCTTCTGGTTGAGCACGGATTCTTCCAGGGTGAAGACGCGGTCCTTGCCGCCCTGTGCCGCCCGCGCGAAGGCCTCGACTTCCAGCCGGTACTGTTGCGTGCCGGGAAAGCGGAACACCTGCGCCTCGCTGTGGTTCTGGTTGTGCAGCTCGACGCGGTGATGGTCGTAGAGCCCGGCGTTGAACGGTGAGAACACCTCGATGAAGCCCTTCTCGCCGTGGAACACCATCACCTGGCGTGCCGCCATCTGCGTCGACAGGTAGAAGGACAGCTCGAAGTCGCCGAAATCGGCACGGATCGAGGAATAGATGTCGGTGCCGAATGTCTTGTCGCGCTCGATCGTCGCCTGGACGCGCTGCGGTTCCTTGCCGGTCGAAAAGCGTGTCGACACCGTCGGATAGACGCCGATGTCGGGCAGCGCGCCACCGCCGAGATCGAGCTTGTTGCGCATGTTGTTGGGGTCGACATTGTAATAGGAGAACGCGCCCTGGACATGGCGCAGCCGGCCGATGGCGCCGTTGGCGATCAGCTCGCGCACCTTGATCCATTGCGGATGGTAGACGACCATGAAGGCTTCGCAGACCAGAACCTTCCTGGCATCGCGCAGCTTGATCAGCGGCGGAATGTCCTTGGCATCGAGCGCCAGCGGCTTTTCGACCAGAACATGCTTGCCGGCCTCGATCGCCTTGGCCGTCCATTCGACATGCTGCGAGGTCGGCAGCGGAATGTAGACGCCGTCGATGTCGCTGGAGGCGAGCAGCTCCTCATAGGAGCCGAAAGCGTGGCGCGCGCCGAAGCGTTCACCGAGTGCCCGGGCTTTCGACAGATCGCGGCTGGCGATCGCCGACAGCACGCCATTCTCCGCCTCGACAATTGCCGGCAAAAGCTGCTCGCGGCCGATCTTGGCCGTCGACAAAACACCCCATCGGAACATCAGATTTCTCCTCTCGATTGCAGGCCAGGAGGTTTGCCCTAATTCAGGAGAAAAGCCAATGCGGGACACCGGTTCTGCAAAGGCTATCCCCGCTTGCCCGTCAGCGTCATGTCGAAGTCGACGACGTTGGAATAAATCGGCGTGCCGACATCCATGCCATAGCGCGACCGCAGCACCTTGCCGGTGACGTGGAATTTTATCGTGCCCGCCCTGAGGCCGCCGAGCTCGGCCGTGAACTTTTCCTGAAAGGTCTTGCCGCGCGCCGTCAGCCGGCCGGTGACAAGGGCTGACGTGTCGCCGGTGCGTTTGACGCTGGTCGAACGGAACTGGATCTCCGGATTGTTGGCCGCGTCGAAAACCGCGTCCGAGCGGAGAAAGGCGTCGATGCGGCTTTGGCCGGTACCGACGCTTTCGGGGAAGATGGTGAAATTGACCTGGGACCGGCCGACATCTCTGTTGTCGATCAGGATACTGCCCTTGAAGCGGGCAAAGGCACCGTCGAGCCCGCCACCGCCGAGCTTGCCGATCGAGAAGTGGATGCTGGAAGCGGCCGGGCTGATGGTGTAGCTGCCGGCCGCGTCACCAAGGGCGACGGCGGCGAAAACAGGCATGGCAAAACAAGCGGCGGCTGCCGAAAATCCGAAGATGCGCGCGTACATGGAAATGGTCCTCTTGGCAGGCAACGCTTTCTTGCGTCCCGCCCCATGAACGAATGAGCTGCCCGCTCTATTCCGTGTCGCGATGTGACGAAGCCGTGATCATGCGCGTAAGCACGGTATCCCTCAGCCAGAAATGGTGGCGCAGCGCTGCGGCCAGATGCAAAGCGACAAGTCCGATGCCGGCATAGGCGAGATACCAGTGCGTCGCTGCCCAGAAGCTTTCAGCCGTGTCCGATTCACCAAGCGGCAGATGGGGCATAACGAACAGATTGAACGGCACGCTCGGTATCTCCAGCACCGAGACCGAGACCAGTGCCCAGCCGGACAGCGGCAGCGCGAGCTGAAACGCATAAAGCGCGAGATGGACCAGCGGCGCCATCCGGCGCTCGAAGCGGCCGACCGAGCGCGGCAGCGGTGGGGCCGGTCTGCCAAGGCGCCAGGCGATGCGCAGGATGACCAGCCCAAGCAGCAGGAAGCCGAAGGATTTATGCAGCTGGATCAGCTCGAAGGCGGTGCGCTGGCTGGCGAGCCGCACCATGACGAAGCCGAGCTGGAACTGGCCGATAAAGAGCGCCGCGATCAGCCAGTGAAGAATGATCGCCGTCCAGCCGTAGCCGGCCGGCTGGTTTTTGGGCAGTGCTGACATAGTCGGTGAACGAATGCCAGGTCGGCTTTCTTCCACCTCTCCCTTGTGGGGAGGGTTGGCTTACTCGCCGACCTTGAAGAAATCGACAAAGGCCCTGAGCGCCGGCCGCATCTGGCGGCTGCTGGGATAATAGACGAAGAAGCCGTCGAAAGGCGGGCACCAGTCCTCCAGCACGCGCATGAGCTTGCCGGTGGTGAGCGCATAGCGGACATAGTCCTCGAACACGAAGGCAAGCCCGGCGCCATCTACCGCGGCGTTGGCAATCAGATGGTCCTCGTCGAGGATCAGCGGCCCCTGTACCGCTATCTCGATCTCTTCGCCGTTTTTCTCGAATTCCCAGCGGTAGAGAATGCCGCTGGAGAAGCGGAAACGGATGCAGCGGTGAGCGGCAAGATCGTGCGGATGCAGCGGCCTGGGCCTGGTCTTGAAATAGGATGGCGCGCCGACCACGGCGCCGCGGAGGTTCGGCCCGATACGCACGGCGATCATGTCGCGCTGCAGGCTCTCGCCCAGCCGCACGCCGGCATCGAAGCCGCCCTCGACCATATCGGTGAAGCGGTCCTCGATGACGATCTCCAGCACGATGTCCGGATAGGCGGCGGCAAAGGCGCCGAGCCTTGGCGTCAGCGCCAGGTGGGCCGCGGTGCGCGGCACGGTCAGCCTGAGATTGCCGGCCGGCCGGTCGCGTGCCTCGATCGCCGATTCCAGCGCCAGGTCGATTTCGGACAGCGCCGGCCTGAGACGCTCGAGCAGCTGCGCGCCCGCCTCGGTCGGCGCGACGCTGCGCGTACTGCGCGCCAGAAGGCGGACGCCGAGACGCGCTTCGAGGCTGGAAACCGCATGACTGACCGCCGATGGCGCAATGGCGAGCTCCTTGGCGGCACCGCGAAAACTGCCGCATTGGGCGACCGTTGCCAGTACGGCAAGCTGTGAAAGATAGGTTCGCTTCATTGATCTATTTCTTGGAACAGCCCGTGCAAATGAGAGCCGATTATCGAACGCAGGGCAAGACGCTATCTCTGCGGCATCACAACCATCACAACAAGGAGACACGTGATGCAAACCCGCAAGCTTGGCAATGAACTTGACGTCTACCCGGTCGGCCTCGGCTGCATGGGGATGAGCTTTGCCTATGGTGGCCAGCCGGAGGCAGACGCGATTGCCACGCTGCGCCACGCCGTCGAGATCGGCGTCAATTTCTTCGACACGGCCGAAGTCTATGGCCCCTACGAGAACGAGGTCCTGGTCGGCAAGGCGCTGAAGCCGGTGCGTGACAAGGTGACGATCGCAACCAAATTCGGCTTCAAGATCCTCGAAGAAGGCAGCGGCATGGAGCGCATGGCCGGTGTCGATAGCCGCCCGGAGCATGTCAAGGCCGTGGCCGAAGCGTCATTGAAGCGGTTGGATACGGAGGTGATCGATCTCTATTACCAGCACCGCGTCGACCCCAACGTGCCGATCGAGGATACGGTCGGCGCCATGGCCGAGCTGGTGCGCGAGGGCAAGGTGCGGGCGCTCGGCCTGTCGGAGGCGAGTGCGGCGACCATCCGCCGGGCGCATGCCGTGCATCCGATCGCCGCGGTGCAGAGCGAGTATTCGCTGTGGAGCCGCGATCCGGAGGAGGAGGTGTTTGCCGTCTGCCGCGAACTCGGCATCGGCTTCGTCCCCTATAGCCCGCTCGGCCGCGGCCTGCTCACCGGCACCATCGCCAAGCCCGAGGTTCTCGGCGCCGACGATTGGCGCCGCGGGTTGCCGCGCTTCCAGGCCGACGCCATGGCGGCCAATGCGGCGGTCGTCGCCGTGCTGGAAAAGATGGCCGCCGAGAAGGGCGTGACGCCGGCGCAGCTGGCGCTCGCCTGGGTGCTGCACCAGGGCGACTTCATTGTGCCGATCCCTGGTGCCCGAAAAATCCGCCATCTGGAGCAGAATACGGCGGCAGCCGATATCGTGCTGAGCCAGGCCGAGGTGGCCTCCATCGGCGACGCCCTGTCGCCGGAAAAGGTGGTCGGCAAGCGCTATACCGAAGAGCTGCTGGCCCTGGTGAACGGGTGAACGGCGATCTCAGAAACGAAAGGGGCGCTCAGGCGCCTCTTTTTGCGTATCGCGGCGCAAAGAGGTTGCGGAACGCCGGCGCGAGACACCCCCCTCTGTCCTGCCGGACATCTCCCCCTCAAGGGGGGAGATTGGATGTC
>NZ_SUEG01000142.1:218-13047 GCF_005063415.1 Mesorhizobium sp. | reverse complement strand
CGAAGCGCGCGACGATCGCCTGGCCGGTCGAGATGCCGCCAAGAATGCCGCCGGCATTGTTGGACAGGAAGACCGGCTTGCCGTCATTGCCCATGCGCATCTCGTCGGCATTCTCCTCGCCGGTGATGCGGGCGGCCTGGAAACCGTTGCCGATCTCGACGCCCTTGACGGCGTTGATAGACATCAGGCCGGCGGCGATGTCCTGGTCTAGCTTGGCATAGATCGGCGCGCCAAGCCCCGCAGGCACGCCGTCGGCGACGATCTCGATGACCGCGCCGACCGAGGAGCCCGCCTTGCGGATGCCGTCCAGATATTTGGTGAAAACGGCGACCGACGCCGGATCGGGAGTGAAGAACGGGTTCTCGGCGTCACCGACAAAATTCCAGTTCCAATTGGCGCGATCGATCGATTTTTCGCCCATCGACACCAGCGCGCCGCGCACCACCATGCCTGGCACGATTTTGCGGGCAAGTGCCCCGGCCGCCACCCGCGCCGCAGTCTCACGCGCCGAGGAGCGACCGCCGCCGCGATAATCGCGCAGTCCGTATTTGACCTCGTAAGTGTAGTCGGCATGGCCCGGCCGGAACTGGCGGGCGATGTCGCCATAGTCCTTGGAGCGCTGGTCGACATTCTCGATCAGCATCGACACCGGCGTGCCGGTGGTGATCATCGTCTCGCCGTCCTCATCGAGGATGAAGCCGGACAGGACCTTGACCTCATCCGGCTCGCGACGCTGCGTCACAAAACGTGACTGGCCGGGGCGGCGCTTGTCGAGTTCGGCCTGGATCTCGTCGCGAGTGAAGCGGATGCCTGGCGGACAGCCGTCGACGACGCAGCCCAGCGCCGGCCCATGGCTTTCGCCCCAGGTGGTGACGCGGAAAAGATGGCCGAACGTGTTGTGCGACATGGAACCAGCCCTGCCGGCGTCGGAGCCGGCCTAGCGCATGACCCCGAAAATCGGAGCGATCTTCGGAAAGGATCATGCACAAAATCAAACGTGCTACAGCGTCCTTTGCGCGTTCAGGAGGACGCGCGGCGCTGTCGCCTGCCTTCTATTGGCGTTTTCCACAGTGGTCAAACTGTGATCCGGCGGATTTAGTTTTGACACATTCGATTGGTTTCTGCTCAGTTCCGTTCCGTTGGACCGAGCCGCTGTACCGGCAATGATTAAAGAGGACGATGATGCGTATCCTGATTGGCGCTGTTGCCGCCACGCTGTTGATTTCCACCGCCGCCTTCGCCGGCCAGACCGAAGGCCTGATCAAGAAGGTCGACAAGGATGCGCTGACGCTGACGCTGGACGACGGCAAGTCCTACAAGCTGAACGCCGAAACCGATCTCGATGCGCTGAAGCCGGGCATGGACATCGTCCTTGCCTATGACGTGACCAATGGCGAGAACGTCGTCACCGACATGGAACTGCCGGACACCGGATCGACCGAATAGGGCACGTCGATATTCAGCTGATGCCGGCCTGATCTGATCTCAACATACGCTACGTCATCGGTTTCAAAGCCACTCCAGGCGCCGGCCGTCCAGCCTGAGCAGGCGGTCCTGCGGCACTTCCATGCTGACCGCATCTTGTTCGGACATCCCCACCACCAAGCGGAACAGCGCGCGCATGACGCCGCCATGGGTCACGCAGACCGTCTGGCGATCGAGCGCGTCGAACCACGGCTTCACCCGTTCGAGCAGCATCTGGTAGCTTTCGGCGCCCTCGCCGGGCGGCTGGAAATTCCATTTATCGAGGCGGCGTTGCCTGGTCGAACCGGGATTGTTCGCCTCGAGTTCGGCAAAGGTGAAACCCTGCCAGTCGCCAAAGCTCAATTCTACGAGCAGCGGCTCGATACGATAGGCGTGCGGATCGAGCTTCATCGCCGCGCGCAGCCGCTCCATCGTCTCGCGCGTGCGCCGCATCGGGCTGGCGACAAAGTCGAAATCTTCGGGCTTGTCGATGAGGTCGGCCAGCCGACGCCCGTTGCGGCTAGCCTGCTCGCGGCCAAGCTCGTTGAGGTCGGTATCGGCCTGCCCCTGCAGTCGGGCCTCGGCGTTCCACGCCGTCTGGCCGTGGCGCACGATATAGACGAGCGGGTACATCAGGTCTTCCGGAAGAGATCAGGCGGTGGCGTCAGTCCTTGACGGTCGAAATATCCGGCGCGTCGACCGCCTTCATGCCGACGACATGATAGCCGGAATCGACATGATGGATCTCGCCGGTGACGCCGCGCGAAAGGTCGGACAGGAAATAGACGCCGGAATCGCCAACCTCTTCCTGCGTGACCGTCTGCTTCAACGGCGAATTGTATTCGTTCCACTTCAGGATATAGCGGAAATCGCCGATGCCGGATGCGGCAAGCGTTTTGATCGGGCCGGCGGAGATGGCGTTGACGCGGATCTTCTTGACGCCGAGATCGACGGCCAGATAGCGCACGCTGGCCTCGAGTGCCGCCTTGGCGACACCCATGACGTTGTAGTGCGGCATCACCTTTTCCGCGCCGTAATAAGTCAGCGTCAGTAGCGAGCCGCCATCGGTCATCAACGCCTCGGCACGTTTGGCGATGGTGGTGAAGGAATAGACCGAAATATCCATGGTACGCAGGAAATTGTCGCGGGTCGTCTCGACATAGCGGCCGGTCAGCTCGTCCTTGTCGGAAAAGGCGATGGCGTGGACGAGGAAATCGAGCTTGCCCCAATGGCTGGCGATGTCGGCGAACACCGCATCGAGGCTGGCCGGGTCGGTCACGTCGCAATGGCCGGCGACATGCGCGCCCAGTTCCGCGGCAAGCGGCTCGACGCGTTTCTTGAACGCCTCGCCCTGATAGGTCAGCGCGATCTCGGCGCCGTGGTCGACGCAGGCCTTGGCGATGCCGTAAGCGATCGAGCGATTGTTGGCGATGCCAAGGATAAGGCCGCGCTTGCCGGCCATAAGGCCCCGTCCACCCGCCATGTCAGCGCTCTCCGCAAGATTTCAGCTTTGTGGAGAGCCCTATCGCACAGGCACAGTGCCCCTTCAAGCGTTCAAAGCGGACAGTTCGGGGGACAAAGCCGTTGGTCTACAGAGCCGCGCGTCCTTTGGACGCGCAAAGGACGCTGTAGCGCTTTGACCTTGCAGTCGTGGGCCAGTGGAAAAATCGGACACTTGGTTTCGGTGTGGCACCGCGGAAGATGACCCTTTGGGGGAAGTTCGTTGGTCAGCCGAAGTCACGCCATGACCCAAGACGACTTCCATGGTTTGGGCCGTGGACGACCGCTTTGCGCCTCGTCTCGGCATTCAAGTCAGCTCGGCCATTGCCTTAAACAGGGCATTATAGGCGACTGCGCTGGAGGCCGGCACCGACGAAACGCGGATAAGAAGCTAAACCGCGCTGGAGATCACATCGAAGCAGTCTCCGCCTGGACAACGGCTCCTGATAAACAGTCCACGCACCGCCGGTATCCCGGCAGCGCCTGGGAAAATTTTAGCCACTGCTCGGTCAGAAAGACGCAGGTGTTCCGTCAGCACGCCCTTTATGATCGATCGTACGTCCGTCGTAGCAGCCAAGTCTGTGCCGCCATGAAGCAGATCTCGAGCAAGACCGGGCCAGCGATTGCCTACTCGCCCGCCGGCAACGGCGCCACCCATTAACAAGGTGACACTCGCGACGCCGTGATCAGTGCCGCCGTCGGTGTTGGGCACCACGGAACGGCCGAACTCCGTGACCACCAGCACCGCAGTCCTGTTCCAGGCAGGCCCGGACGCTTGGGCAAATGCAACGAGACCCTGCGCCAGCCCATTCAAACTCCGCGCCAGCCTTCCGAAGTCCGCTCCCTGCGCCACATGCGTGTCGAAGCCGGCCACCTCGAGCATCGCGATTCGCGGTCCGCCCGTAGCTGACAGGGCAAGCGCCGCGCTCCTGGCCGCGTCGCCGAAGCGAGCCGCGTCGCATGCGGCATGTTGTTCCAGAAGGCTTTCGCCGGCCTTTGCGCCGGACGGCCAAGTGCCCTCGGCGCAGAGGCGGACGAAGTCGAGCCGAGGATTGGCCAGCGCAAGATCGGCCAGCATGTCCATCGATCGATCGGCCGGTCTGGCCCGCCACACCGGCTTCTGCCGGCGCGACAGTACAGACGAAGCCCGGTCGAGCCATCCGGCGCTGCCGCCGTCGATATCGCCGTCGAACAGCGTCGCCTGGGCGGCCGCGTGGGACCGGCCCGCATCCGGAATGGCGGTCGCGGGCACGATGAGCAACTCGCCGCACGAGTAGTAGGGCAGGAGGGGCCCGAGCGCCGGATGAAGCGCGAAGAGCCCGTCGAGCTTGAGCATCTCGGCGACGCCGGAGTTCGGGAAAGGCACGAGGGGCCCGCGCGCCGAAGCAAAATGCGGATCGCCGTAGGGCGGCACGGCAGCTAATGCATCGAGTCCGCCACGCACGTGGACGAGCAGAAGGCGAGGATCTTCGTCCACAAGCGAGGCACCGGCCAGACGCACGCTACCGAACGCGGACGCCAAGGCCAAACCTTGCAGCGCTGCCCTTCGGGTCAGTTGCATTTAGGCTCGTCCGAACTTGGGTTCACCGGCGTACCCGCGGTCATATACCCTAGCAGATCCGTATTCGGGATAAGACTTCCCGTTGTCAGAGCCTTGTTAGTCGGCTGCGCATTGCGAACCAAAAGGCCGGCAAGTGCTGGGGCTGCGAAAGATGTGCCCGAACAGATGTTCCTCCGGAGCTTGCCGCTCTTCCGGCTCTTCCACAGTGACAGGACATTGACGCCCGGTTCAGCATAGGACGCGCCGAATGCCCCCCTGCGCCATAGCGTGTCGCACCAGGCGTTGCTGATGCCTTGGCATTTCTCAGGAGTTGCCACCTGAATATATTCGCTGTTGGAAGCCGACGCGCTGTATATCGCTCCCACCTTGTTTCCTGTCGTCACAGGCGAAAAATAAGTCGCCGCATTGGCCGGGAAATAAGACTGTACCCAAGGACCCTCTTCGTCTTCCCGGGGGTTGCCCGCAGCTATCACAACGCGCACCTGACGGTCGGCGATCTGATAAAGAAGGGCGTCGAGAAACTTAAGATCTTGCAACGTGCTTCCGCGTCTGGTGCTCTCCAGATATATTGCACCCCAACTCACGTTCAGAATATCCCCGGCGACCGCGTTGTCCCGAACATAGCGAAGCGCGAGAAGAGGCGGGCCGAAAATTTCGGTCTTCAGCTTACTGAAGGCCTTTACGATCTTGAGCGGGGCGTCTGGGCTGACACCAACCAGACCTATATACTGGTCGCCCTGCTTGACACGCTTTCCGCCGATAACTGCTGCCACCATCGTCCCGTGCCCTACCGTGTCGTCGAGGCTCGACACGGTCTGGCATGGGCTGCTCGTGCAATCGATGGCTTCCTGAACCTTGAGGAGCCCGGCGGTGACAACGTTCCAATCCACTCCGCTGTCGATGATCCATACGGTGGGCGATCCTGAAGCCACCGGCTGTGGTGACCCGACGACCCTGCAGACGCTGGGAGGGACAACGTCCGCAGTCGGCGAGATGCCCAGGAGTTCCGGCCCCTCGCAGCTGGCACCATCGAACAGGTTCACCACGAAAGGATCCGGCTCCTCATATCCCCTGGAGCGCAGCTCTTCGATCTCGCTCTCGGAAAAGGTCCCCGTCACGATGCTGATACCGATATCCGGCATATCCACCGCTTCCAGCTTGCCCTTGCCTGCGATGAACTTGTTCAGCGCGCCGATATCCTTGCGTAACTCCGCCGCCCTGGCGATGTCGACGATGAAAGTCTTTTCGATGTCACCGCTGTCGGTTAGGCCCTCCTCGCCTGACGCTTCCGGTCTCACTGTTCCGACAACGGCGAGGAGGCAGCCGAGCAACAGCACACGAAGTTGAGCAAGTATCATTCGTACACCCTCCGGCTGTCGTTACTGATACCGCGAGGATCAGAATGCTCCCAATACGGCTTTCTGTCCATGAAAACATCGAGTCGATGGGAGCCTGCCGCCTGCGCATTGCTTGCGACAGATGCAAAATGCGTTTAGGCTATTTGCATTGACCTCGGAGGGGAGCCTCGGCGATGCCCAGGGCAGAATTGAAGCCAGGTCGGCAAGTCCAAGAGATCGGCGCAGCGATCGTAGGGGCCTGGCTCAAGCTTTTGCCGGCCTCGTCACGTATCTTGTCCATGGATTCAACAGATCCCCTAACAATTACCATTGATCGGCAGATTTTCGCCGTCGGTGATACTATCAGACTTCGGCCGGAAGCAGGCCGTGCCATCGGCAACATCAGGGTCCGGACCGCCGCCGCCGGAACAGCGCCACATTCGCAGACACTGACGATAGAAGATCTAAATGGGCAGCCCATAAAATACGAGGATGACCCTCTCGACGGGGGCGACGCGATCCCGGATGCTGTCGCCTATGCGGACCTGAAGCGTGATCTCAAGATCGTGCTGGAAGACATCGTGGAAACGGGAGTGTCTGTCGAAGTTCACGTGGACGAACCGAACTTGATCAATGTGGTGGTGCCCCAGGTGCCGAGGGGGGTCCTGACCCGCGGCGATCTGATCGATTATCTCCACGACTATCACAAATACGCCCAGGGCAGACACTACCATGACGAGCTAGCCACGGCCGTGCTCTTCGGCTGCAGATAGTCGCCAGTCCCTACTCGGGCAATCCCGCTTCCCGCATGCCGTTGAGCAGCGTGTTGCGGTCTCCGTCCAGCTTGTAAGGTTCCTTGGTGGCGAACCGCCGCCGGGAGAACTCCGGTGCGCCACGCAGAACCAGCAACGTGTAGCTCTTCGCCTCTTGGCTTCGGCCAAGCAGGGCGTTCGCTGCAGCCAGATAGACCTTAACCCAGGTCGGCATGGTGGACGAGCGGCCCAGATCGACAACTGCCTTATCCGGACGGTGGGCAATGAAATGGGCAAGACCGCGGAACGGCCAATACCATGAAGGCTCGTACAGGGGATCGAGCACTCGCGCCCGTTCGAACCAGTCCAAGGCACTTTGGGGCTCGCCGGCAAATGTTTGATAAGTCCCTTGATAGGAGACCTGCTCGGGATCGTGCGGATTGAGTTCGAGCGCGCGTGTGTACAGCTGAGATGCGACGTCGAAATCACGACGGTGGAGGAGCACCCAGCCCAGTATGTTCAGGCAGACTGGATCATTGGGGGAAAGCGCCACCGCTTTTTTGGCGATGTCATAAGCCTCGGCAAGCACCGCATCCGACGGCCCCATGTCGCGAAACCATTCAAGCTGTTTATAGTGGGCGAGCTTGGCGTACGCGCGCCCGTAGGATGGATCGAGCTCGATCGCTCGCTGATACCACTGTCGAGCCTCCATTTCGGCCGCGATGTCGCCCAGGGGCAGGGCATTGCCCCGAAGCACGCACTCATAGGCCGCGAGATTGGCAGGTGGTTTACGCCGCGCCTTCTCGGCGCCGGCGGCCGTAAGACGGCCGATAACGGTCCCGACGATCTTCCCGATCAGTTCGTCCTGGACATCGAAGATGTCCTGCTCGTCCCCGTCATAGCGCTCGGCCCACAAGCACTCACCCGAGGTTGCGTCGACCAGCTCGCATGTAATGCGCATTCGCCGGCCCATGCGGCGGATCCCGCCTTCGATGACGAAATCCACGCCGTTATCCGCCACCAGGTCCACATCCTTGAGCCGCGTCGACGTATAATGGGACGCAACCGTAAGCTGAGTAAAGCGCGTCAGTTCCGTGACGATGTCTTCGGTGAAGCCGCCACTGAAATAGGGTTGGACGTCGCCCGCGCTCTTGAACGGGCGAACGAGGATGGAGGGCTTGCTCGGACCAGCCACCTGCGCAGTCGATGCAGGTGGCAGCCCTTTGGGCTTTTGGAACAACGAGTATACGGGAATCGGGCGTGGAATGTTCTTGAGATGCTGTTCGCCGCAATATTCAAACGGAAGATTAATTTTGTCGCGAACTTCGTCGTGCACCTTTCCGGAAAGGCAGATACCGCCCGGGCTGGCGAACTGTTCCAGACGCGCGGCTATGTTGACGGTATCTCCAAACACATCGCCATCGGTATCGACAATAATATCACCGAAGTTGAGCCCAATCCGGAGAAAAATTTCCTGGCTGGCCTTCCCCGAAGACTGGCCAACAAGCAGTTCCTGGACTTCCACTGCTGACTGCACGGCTTCGAAAGCGCTTGGGAACTCGGCCAGCATCCCGTCTCCGGTCGTTCTCACGACCCGTCCCCGGTGCTGCGTGATCCTAGGCTCTATGTCGTCCTGCATGAGATGCTTGACGAGCGCGAAGGTGCGCTCCTCGTCCCGGGCCATCAGCGACGAGTAACCGACCATGTCAGCAGCCAGGATAGCCGTCAGACGTCGCTGAAGATTGCTGTCGCCCGCGTTCATTCTCTCCCTCGGCGGGTTATATTATGTTCGACGTCGGCTTGACGATATCAAAGCGTCTCGCAGGAGTTTGCATCATACTCCAGTGCGTGTCAGCGTGCGAATGAGCAATTGGTGTAGAGGATTGAACAGTGAGGGCCGTGCTTGGGTGAAGGGTCCATAGTGTCGGAGCGGCAGGCGTCCGAGGCATGGGCCGGCGGGTCAAGCCTGGTTTACGGCCCCATCGTGATCACCGATCCCACGCTCGGATGCCCGATCACGGTCGCGGTCGGTCTCGTACGAGGGGCCAGACCTTCTCGTTTTGTGTCAGGGTGGGGCAACACCACCCAGGAGGCGGCAACCGCCTGCGGGTATGAGGCCGATGAAACCTATTTCGCCCAGATGATCCCTCATGAGCGACTCTCACGCGCCCGCGCCGGCGAATTGCGCGGGCGCGTGATCGAGCCGCCTGCACTCACACTTTTCAGTGATGCGCAGTATTGCGAGCGGCTGCATTGGAACAAAAATGTCGATGATAGCCGCGCGGTCCCGATCCGCTGGCGCAGGTCGCAGCCGCTGGACTGGATCCGGAGCGATCCGCGCTTCAGCACGAGCGAGGCCTGGGTGCCTGCGGGATTGTGCTTTCTCGGGTATCCCAACGATGAGTCATCAGGTCTGCCCCCGGCGGACTCCAATGGTCTTGCGAGGGGATCGAGCATAGAGGACGCGGTCGTGCGCGGCTTCTGCGAAGTCGTGGAGCGCGATGCAACAGCCATATGGTGGTACAATCGGCTGGTTCTGCCTCGGATAGACCTGACTTCGCTTTCGGATGGACTGGCGTCCCAATACGCCGACTGGCTGCTGACGCAGAACCGCGAATTGCGGCTTCTGCTCCTGACGCTTGACCTGCCCATCCCCGTCGTCGCTGCGATTTCTCATCACGTCGGGGGTGGCGCGATTGCGTTCGGATTCGCGGCTGGACGATCCATTTCGGAGGCGGCCCGGCGCGCGGTGGGGGAACTTGCAGAATGTGAGGCGAACCTTACCCTGCTCAAACGGAACGCCGATATGTCCGGCACGGCGGCCTTCACCCCCGGCGCGCTGCACCTCTATCGGTGGCACATGGACGAGAACATTCACCGCCGTCCTCACCTTTCCGGCAATTCAGCAGTTCAGGCCTCGTCGGCCGAGTTGCGACTGGATTGGAACTATTGCCTCGACATCTGCCGCGAGCAGGAACTTGAGATCTTTGCGGTCAACCTGACGCATAACGCCGAATCGCCTGTTGCACGAGTATTTGTACCTGGACTTCGTCCTACCAAGCCCCGGTTGGGCAGCGGCAGGCTCTATGATGTTCCTGTGCACCTAGGTTTGAAGCCATCAGTTTCGCAGGCCATCAACGAGGTTCCCTTTCCATTGTGATCCGTATGGTCGCGGGCACGCCCACCCCGGAGTGCATGCTTTTCACACATGGCATCAAGCGCTTGCCTTTCGACCGTCAGCTCTTTCGCCGGCGCATCAGCGCCTCGAGCTCGGTGTCGCCGCCTTCCGGCAGCATCAGCCGCACGTGTGCGTAGAGGTCGCCGTGACCGCCGGCCTTTTCCGGCAGGCCCCTGCCCTTCAGCCGCAGAACCTTGTCCGAGCTCGACCAAGGGGGGACGTTGACCGCAATCCTGCCGGTCGGGGTTTCGACCGCCACCTTGGCGCCATGCACCGCATCGGCCAGTTCCACCGGCAGGTCGACATGCAGGTCGCGGCCCTCGACGCGGTAACGAGGGTGCCGGCGAAAGCGGATCTTGACCAGTGCATCGCCGGGCTGTCCCGGCCCTTGCTCACCCTGGCCTTTCAGGCGGATCGTTTGGCCGTCCTCGACATAGGCCGGCAACTTGACCGCCATCTTGCGGCCGTCGGGGAACATCGCCGTCACCTTCTCCGCGGTGGCGGCCTCCTCGATGGTGACGTCCAGCGTCACGTTCAGATCGGCGGCGGTCGTGGCCTGACGGCGGCCGCCCGTGCCGGCGCCGCGCTGCTGGGTGAAAGCATCGCCGAAGATCTGGCTGAAGATGTCGCTGTTGCCGTCGAACGGATCACCGCCGGGACGGCCCGTGCGGAATTCGAAATGCGCGCCGCCCGGCCCTTGCTGCCGGCGGAAACCGGCGAAAGGATCGGCGCCGCCAGTCGCGCCTTCGAACCCCTGGAACCGCGGTTTGCCTTCGGCGTCGATCTCACCGCGATCGAAAGCCGCCCGGTTCTTCTCGTCGCCGACGATCTCGTAAGCCTGGTTGGCGGCGGCAAAACGCTCCTTTGCCTTGGGATCCGGGTTCTGGTCCGGATGATACTTCTTGGCGAGCTTCCGGTACGCCGATTTTATGTCCTTGGCCGGTGCGTTCTTGGCAACGCCCAGCACCTCATAGGGGTCGCGCATACTTACTGCCCTGGAGAAGGAGTGAAACCATGATCGCCTCCTATATGCGCTTGCATAGGAAGAAATTCCAGTGGGTTACCACTATATCACCGGCGGAAAATCAGAGCGCCTTGAAGTCCTGCATTCGCCAGGCGCTGCCGCCGGCCAGGCATACTTCGCCCTTGAACAGCGCGATGCCGTCGAAGCTTTCGCGTGACGCTGTGAAGCGACGGCATGTCTCGCCGTTAGCCCTGAATTCCGCGAGCTCGGTGATGGAGCCGCGTGAGCCGGTGTCGGCATTCGCCCAGGGAACGGCCTGCCCGGCCAGTTGCTCGACGTCGGCGGAGGACACGGCGTTGCGGATCGTGGCCTGGTCGGAGGCGCGGTCCTGATCGAGCGGCGTGACCGAGGCCGGCGTGCTCGAGGTCAGCACCGAGCGGTCGACCTCCGCCTGTTCCAGGCTGAAGCCGCCGCCGCCACAGGCGGCAAGCGGCAGGACGATTATCACGATCATGGCTTTGGCGCTGGCCGAAGCGATAACGCTCCATTGCCCACTGTCAAAAGCTTGCGCGATACGCGACAATCGGCAATCTCCCCAGCCGGCGACAAATTTGGGAAAACTATGAGCGAAACCGGGTTAACAAGCGGTGACTTTACCGAAGCGGCGGAGCCGTTCCGGCTTTTTGCGGCGTGGCTCGACGACGCTACGAAGAGCGAGATCAACGACCCCAACAGCGTGGCGCTGGCGACGGTCGATGCCGAGGGCATGCCGAATGTGCGAATGGTCCTGCTCAAGGGGTTCGACGAGGGCGGCTTTGTCTTCTACACGAATTTCGAGAGCGCCAAGGGCCGCGAGATTCTTGGCAGCATGAAAGCAGCGATGTGCTTCCACTGGAAATCTCTGCGCCGGCAGGTGCGGGCGCGCGGCCCGGTGGAGATTGTCACCGACGCCGAAGCCGATGCCTATTACGCGACCCGCCCGCGCGGCAGCCGCATCGGCGCCTGGGCCTCCAAACAGTCGCGGCCGCTGGAAAGCCGCTTCGCGCTGGAAAAGGCGGTCGCCGAATATACGGCGCGCCACGCGATCGGCGACATTCCGCGGCCAAAACACTGGTCGGGCTTCCGCATCGTGCCGCAGACCATCGAGTTCTGGCACGACCGTCCGTTCCGGCTGCACGACCGTGTCGTCTTTTCGCGCAACGCCGAGGGCGGCTGGGACAAGGTGAGGCTTTATCCGTAGGTATATCATCCCTTATCGCGTCGACGGCGAGATTGTCGAAATCCTCACCGTCATGCACGCCGCCCAGCGGTGGCCCCGGGCCTTGTAAGTCGCTTGGCACCCAGGTCAGGCCATACCGCCTGCGCCGACCCCGCCAGAACTCCCGGGCTACAGTGACCTTGTGCTTCCCACTATCACGATCTCGTGTGCGTGAAACGTTCCAGCTTGCCGGAACGAACCAGGAAAGGGCTCAACGCGCCGCTGGCGCAAATTCAGGAGGAAGCAATGCATTCACTCAGGTTGGTCACGATGGCCGGTCTTGCCTGCCTTTTCGCTTCGCAAGCCTTTGCGGAGGACGCGATGGGGACAATGACGGTGATGAAGGGTGGGGAGGTCATGGCGATCATGCCCGATGGGCATATGGGCACCATGATGCCCGACGCGAAGATGAGCGCCGAAATGATGAAAATGGCGAAACCGATCAAGCATTGCATGATGTTGATGACCGACGCCAAAGGCAAGACATTCATGATCGACACGTCTTCGGCAAAGGCGCAGGCCGAATGTAAAAAAATGGCGATGTGACAAAGAGATCATGGCAAAAAAACCCGCCGGTTGCTGCCGGCGGGTCCACGATGCGAGAGAAGCCAGAAGGTCTAGGCCTTCTTCCTGGTCATGAAGGCCATCAAGGCTGCGCGGGCCTCGTCGGATTTGAGCCGCTCGCGGAAATGCTGGCTTTCCTGGCCGATGCGCTCGACAAGAGCGTCGCGCGAGCCGCGCATCAGGTCGCGCGCGATCTTCAGCGCTTGTGGCGGCTTGGCGGCGATCTGGCCCGCCGCCGCCAATACCGATGC
>NZ_SUEG01000142.1:0-208 GCF_005063415.1 Mesorhizobium sp. | reverse complement strand
CTTGGCCTCGGCGAGGGCTTTTCGGCCGAGGATCTGCGGCGCGAGCAGGCTCGAACCGGCCTCCGGCACAAGGCCGAGATCGACGAAGGGCGTCCGGAATATTGTGCGCGGCGTGGCGAAGGTCAGGTCGCAATGCAGGTTGAGCGTGGTGCCGATGCCGACCGCAATGCCGTCGACGCCGGAAACCATCGGCTTTTCCACCTTGGCC
>NZ_SUEG01000141.1 GCF_005063415.1 Mesorhizobium sp. | reverse complement strand
GTGGTGCATCTGGTGCCACGCGCCAGCCCCTTGCCGGCAGAGGTGAAACGGCTCAGCCGCGTCACCGAGGCGGCGTTCGGCCAGCGCCGGAAAATGCTGCGGCAGAGCGTGAAAAGCCTCGGCGGCGAGGCACTGCTCACCCGCGCCGGCATCGATCCGACCAGGCGTGCGGAGACGCTCAGCGTCGAGGAATTCGTTCGCCTGACCAACGCGGTGTGATGCCGGGACGCGTCCGCGTGGAATTTCCGCTCTCATGGCATAGATAGCCGGACAAACCCTGCCCGGAGAGAAACAATGGCCGCCTATGTCATTTCCGACGTCACGATCCGCGACGCGGAGGCTATCGAAGCCTATCGCGCCGGCTGCCTCCATCGCCCAGCATGGCGGGCGCTATCTGGTACGCGGCGGCGAGGTGGAAATGTTGGAAGGCGACTGGTCTCCCGGGCCGCTGATCATCGTGGAATTCCCCGACATAGACACGGCGCGGCGTTGGTACCGCTCCGCCGAATATGCCGCGGCATTGGAACTGCGCGATGCCGCGCTCAGCCGCAATCTGATCCTGGTCGCGGGGACAGCGCCTTGATCAATCCGTCTTTTCGTCGAGCAGCCCCGAGACGAAATCGAACAGGCCCGGCCGGCGATCGCGTCTGAGCCGTTCGGCCGTGACGATGCCCCGCACCTCGGCGAAAGCGCGGTCGAGATCGTCGTTGACGATGACGAAATCATATTCCTTCCAGTGCTCGATCTCGTTACGGGCATTCTTGAGCCGCGTCTCGATCACCGCTTCCTGGTCCTCGGCGCGACGCTTCAGACGCGCCTTCAATTCCTTCATCGAAGGCGGCAGGATGAATATCGAGACGATGTCGGCGCGCATCTTCTCCTTGAGCTGCTGAGCGCCTTGCCAGTCGATGTCGAACAGCATGTCCCGGCCTTCGGCCAGCGCCTGTTCAGCCGGCTCGCGCGGCGTCGCGTAGCAATTGCCGTGCACCTCGGCCCATTCGAGCAGCGCGTCCGAATCGCGCAGCCGCTCGAACTCGCGCATGGTGCGGAAGTGGTAATGGACGCCCTCGATCTCACTGCCGCGGCGTGGCCGCGTGGTGACCGAGACCGACAATTCGAGGCTGGAATCGCTCTCCAGCAGGTTGCGGGCGATCGTCGACTTGCCGGCGCCTGACGGCGACGACAAGACCAGCATCAGCCCGCGGCGCCGAATGCGGGAACCCAAATCCCTAGTGGTCATGGGGCTTGGCAGTCATGTGGCTTGGCATCGGGATCATTCCAGATTCTGGACCTGTTCGCGAAACTGGTCGACGACCGCCTTCAGTTCCAGCCCGATGGCGGTGACCGCGGCGGCATTCGACTTGGAACACAGCGTATTCGATTCGCGGTTGAATTCCTGTGCCAAGAAGTCGAGCTTGCGGCCGATGGCGCCACCGCCGGCGAGCAGCGCCCGGCCCGACGCCACGTGCGTCTTCAG
Source organism: Mesorhizobium sp. (assembly GCF_005063415.1). Lineage (GTDB taxonomy): Bacteria > Pseudomonadota > Alphaproteobacteria > Rhizobiales > Rhizobiaceae > Mesorhizobium. The sequence continues at coordinate 11,640 of NZ_SUEG01000141.1, read as the reverse complement.
CCGGTCGATCTCCTCGCGTATGTCGGCCTTGGTGGCCAGGAACGCCGCTTCCATATGCAGCCGGCTGGCGTCCAGGTTGGCGGACGCGTCCATCAACAGGCGGATCTGCTCGGCGAGCCTTTCGCGGATCGTGGCCGGCTCGCGTGATGGATCGGCCTCGGCCCGCAGCGTCAGCGCCTCGATGGCATCGATATGGCCGGACAGCAGGGAACGAAGTGCGGCACCTTCGCCCTGGCGCGCCTGCTGCAGCCCGTTCAGTGCTGCTTCCAGCGCCGACAGTATTGCGGTATCGAGCGCACTGCGCGCCTCTTCGGTTTCGATGGTTTCGGGAATGTCGAGCACGCCGCGCAGCGCAAGCAGCCCATCGGCCGCCGCAGGGGCTACTCCGAACTGCTCCTGCAGTCGCTTGGCCAACCCCGCCAGATCCTTCAGGAAAGCCTCGTTGACCACAGGTTGCGCTTGAGCGCCGGCGGCGCGGCCAATGGTCAGCGTCATCTGGAAATTGCCGCGCGCAAAACGCTTTTGCACCGTCTGCCGGACGGCCGGCTCCAGCCGGTCGAAACCTTGCGGCAGCCGCAGCCTGACCTCGACGCTCTTGCCGTTGACGGACTTGGCTTCCCAGGCAATCGAAGTGCCGTCGTGTTCGGCGACACTGCGCGCAAAACCGGTCATGCTCTGCAAGTTCATGTAGCCGTGCGTCCCTTTGCCGAATGCCCTCAAGCCGGAACGATTTCTCCGGACAGGATCATGTGAATTTCAATGTCATAGCAGCCCTTGCACATCCACCCGGACATGCACAGGGCGAACCTGATGGCGTCCGGCCCTACTGGGCGGCGGTGGCGCCCGCATCGTCAACGATGGCTCCCGCCGGCGTGTCGGCTCCGGTATTGGTTGCCCCGGCCTTGGCGGCGTCCTGCGCCTGCTTTTTCAGCAGTGCCCGGTAGCGAGCGACGTTCTCGTTATGCTCATCGAGCGTTGCGGCAAAGACGTGGCCGCCGCTGCCGTCGGCGACGAAGTAAAGATCGCTGGTCTTCGACGGATTGGCGACTGCCTCCAGCGCCGCACGACCGGGATTGGCGATCGGCGTCGGCGGCAGGCCGTTGATCAGATAGGTGTTGTAGGGCGTCGGCTTCTGGATGTCCGACTGATAGATCGGGCGGTCGATGGGTTTGCCCTTGCCGCCGAACAGGCCGTAGATGATGGTCGGGTCCGACTGCAGCCGCATACCTTTGGCCAGCCGGTTGAGGAAGACGGCGGCTACCCGCGAGCGTTCATCGCCCTTGCCGGTCTCCTTCTCGACGATAGAGGCCAGGGTGACAAAATCCTCAACATCGGCGATCGGCAGATCCGGCGCTCGGCGCTGCCAGACTTCGTCGACCAGCTTCTTCTGGTCGGCCAGAAGCTTGTCGACCATCTGCTGGCGTGTTGCGCCGCGGGTGAAGCGCAGCGTGTCGGTGGCGAGGCTGCCCTCAGGTGGAGTGGTCGACGGCATATCGCCGGTCAGCGCGTCCTGCTCGGCGATCCGTTGCAGCGCCTGCTCGACCGTCAGCCCCTCGGGGATAGTCAGCGAATACATCACCGACTTGCCGCTCTTCAGCAGTTCCATGATATCGTGCATCGACGCCTGCGGCTTGATCTCGTATTCGCCGGCCTTCAGGGCGGAATCATTGCCAAAGGCGCGCACGCCAAGGCGGAAAATGCGGGCGTCGCTGATCAGCCCTCGCCGCTCAAGCTGGTCGGCGATCTCCTGGACGCCGCTATTCGGCTTGACCAGGAAAGTGTCGCCATTGGCCGACGGGCCGGGCTCGTTGAACTCCTGCTTGCCGAAATACAGCGCAACGCCTGCCGCCAGAACCATCAGCATCACCGAAGAGATGACGAAGTTCATGAACACGACGAACTGGCTCCGCGAGGCACGCGAGCGCTTCGGCGGCGGCGTACCGGCCTCGGGCCGCAACGCCTCGCTGGCCGTCTTCGGCACGATCGGGCCGGGCGTTGCTGCCCGTTGCCCGAATTCCCCGTTATCGGCCGGATTTGTGTTCATAGCGCCCTACCATTTGATCTTGCGACGAATCCCCTCGGGCAGAGTAGGGGCGAATATGGCAAAATTGACGGCAGACGGAAACCGGCGGAGCGGTCAGCCATTGTAGCGCTGGAAGACGAGCGAGGCGTTGGTGCCACCGAAGCCGAAGGAGTTGGATAGCGCCACGTCGATCTGCCGGGCTCGCGGCTTGTGCGGCACCAGGTCGATCGCCGTTTCGCGCTCCGGATTGTCGAGATTGATGGTCGGCGGCGCGATGTTGTCGCGAATGGCGAGGATCGAAAAGATCGCCTCGGCAGCACCAGCCGCGCCCAGCAGGTGGCCAATCGACGATTTGGTCGACGACATCGATATCTTCGAGGCGGCGTTGCCGACCAGCCGCTCGACGGCGCCGAGTTCGATCGTATCGGCCATGGTCGAGGTGCCGTGCGCGTTGATGTAGTTGACATCGGCCGGCGTCAGCTTCGCCCGGTTCAGCGCCGCAGTCATGCAACGGAAAGCGCCGTCGCCGTCTTCGGCAGGCGCGGTGATGTGATAGGCGTCACCGGTCAGACCGTAGCCGGTGACCTCGGCATAGATCTTGGCGCCGCGGGCCTTGGCGTGTTCGAGCTCCTCGAGCACGACAACACCGGCGCCCTCGCCCATGACGAAGCCGTCGCGATCGCGATCATACGGGCGTGAGGCCGTTTGTGGCGCGTCGTTGCGCTCGGTGGAGAGCGCGCGGCAAGCGGCGAACCCGGCGACCGACAGCCTCGTCACCGGCGCTTCGGCGCCGCCGGCGACCATAACGTCGGCATCGCCCCAGATGATCAGCCGGGCGGCATCGCCGATGGCGTGCGCACCGGTCGAGCAGGCGGTGACGACGGCATGGTTGGGGCCTTTCAATCCATGCCGGATCGAGACCTGACCGGAGACGAGGTTGATGATCTGGCCGGGGATGAAGAACGGGCTGATGCGGCGCGGACCGCGTTCCTTGAGGATCATCGCATTCTCGGCGATGCCTTCGATGCCGCCGATGCCCGAACCGATCAGCACGCCGGTGGCGCACTGTTCCTCATGCGTCTTCGGCTGCCAGCCGGAATCCTTGAGTGCCTCGTCGGCGGCCGCGATCCCATACAGGATGAAGTCGCCGATCTTGCGCAGTTCCTTCGGCTCGAGAACGGATTCAGGATTGAAAGTGGCATTGGAGCCGTCACCGCGAGGAATGACGTGGGCGACCTTGCAGGCAAGGTCTTCCACCTCGAACTCGGTGATGCGCTTGGCTGCGCTGCGGCCGGTCAGAAGCTCCTTCCAGCTGTGCTCGAAGCCCATGCCGAACGGCGAAAGCAGCCCAAGGCCCGTGACGACGACACGCCTCATCGCAGGTCCTCCCCGGTGTTGACTGCAAATAGCGTCAGGCGGAGGCCTTGTCGATGTATTTCACCGCATCGCCAACAGTCAGGATGGTCTCGGCCGCATCGTCCGGGATCTCGACACCGAATTCTTCTTCGAACGCCATGACAAGTTCGACCGTGTCGAGGCTGTCCGCGCCCAGATCATCGATGAAGCTCGCCTGCTCCGTCACCTTGTCGGCATCGACGCCAAGGTGCTCGATGACGATCTTTTTGACGCGCTCTGCGGTGTCACTCATTTGGGCATCCTCGTCTTTTGGTTGTCTGTCTTCGTTAGCGGGCAGAATGCCGCTAATCAAGCTGAAAGATGGTCCTGCCGGAAACGCAACGGAACAGGACCGGTTTTTGCCCGAACCGCCGGGTTGCGGGCGGCATTACACGAAAAATCCCGTGCATCCAAGACGGAATGAAGCGTTTTCCCAAGTGTTAGATCATTGCCATGCCGCCATTGACATGAATGGTCTGGCCGGTGACGTAGGCTGCCTCGTTGGAAGCCAGGTAGGCGACGGCAGAGGCGACTTCGGCGCCCGTGCCCATGCGCCGGGTCGGGATCGCCGCCATGATCGCCTCTTTCTGCTTGTCGTTGAGCTTGGCGGTCATCGCCGATTCGATGAAGCCCGGGGCGACGCAGTTGACGGTGATATTGCGGGTGGCGATCTCCTGCGCCAGCGATTTGGAAAAGCCGATCATACCGGCTTTGGAGGCGCAGTAATTGGTCTGGCCGGGATTGCCGGTGACGCCGACCACTGAAGTGATGTTGATGATGCGGCCATGCCGGCGCCGCATCATCGGATGGGTAAGCTCGCGGGTCAGCCGGAACACGGCGGTCAAGTTGACCTCGAGCACGCTATCCCAGTCGGCATCAGCCATGCGTACGAACAACCCGTCCTTGGTGATGCCGGCATTGTTGACCAGGATGTCGACGCCTTCGAGATCGGCCTCCGCCTTCTGGCCGAGCGCCTTGACGTCGTCGCGATTGGAAAGATTGGCCGGGAACAGCTTGACCCGGTCGCCCAGTTCGGCGGCCAGCGCCTCCAGTTTCTCGATACGTGTGCCGTGCAGGCCGACGATGGCGCCCTGGGCATGCAGCACGCGGGCGATCGCCTCGCCGATGCCCCCCGATGCGCCGGTGACGAGCGCCTTGCGGCCGGTCAATTCGAACATTCTTGCCTCCTGATCTGAGCGAACACCCTTCGCATGGAGCGGGGTCAAATCGCCAGTTGATTATGCAAGCGCCGCCAGCGCCGCCTCGACATCCGCCGCCGATCCGATGCTGCTGGTGGCAATGTCGCGGTTGATGCGGCGGGCCAGCCCCGACAGCACCTTGCCGGCGCCCACTTCGTAGAGCGTCGCAACGCCATTCGCGCCGAACCACTCCACCGTTTCGCGCCAGCGCACGCGCCCGATCACCTGTTCGACGAGGCGGCGGGCGATCTCGTCGGGATCGCTCGTCGGGGTCACCGTAACATTCGAGACCAGTGGCACGACCGGCGCACTCTTCGTCACGGCGGCCAGCGCCTCCCGCATAATCTCGGCCGCAGGCTTCATCAATGCCGAATGGAAGGGCGCCGAGACCTGCAGCATCAGCGCCCGCTTGGCGCCCTTCTCCGTGCATAGCCTCGCCGCCAGTTCGACCGCCGGCCTGGCGCCGGAGATCACCAGCTGGCCGCCGCCATTGTCATTGGCGACCTGGCAAACCAAGGCTTGTGCGGGATCTTTGGCGGCGCCTTGGGCGGCCTCTGCGCAAGCGGCCTCGACGTCGGCCTGTTCCAGCCCGATGATCGCCGCCATGGCGCCCTCGCCGGCCGGTACAGCCGCCTGCATGGCATTGCCGCGGATACGCAACAGCCGGGCGGCGTCGACGACCGAAACGAAACCAGCGGCCGCAAGTGCCGAATATTCACCGAGCGAGTGGCCGGCGACATAGGTGACCTTGCCGTCCAGGGAGAAGCCGCGCGCCTCCAGCGCCCGGACTGCGGCAAGTGACACCGCCATCAGCGCCGGCTGGGCATTGGCGGTCAGCGTCAGCATCTCTTCCGGGCCTTCCCAGATCAGCTGCGATAGTTTTTCGCCGAGCGCGTCGTCGACTTCCTCGAAGATCCGCCGCGATTCCACAAAAGTATCGGCGAGGTCCCTGCCCATGCCGACAGCCTGGCTGCCCTGCCCCGGAAAGGTGAATGCGATGGCCATCGTCGGCTCCCAGCTGCTGGTTCTCGTTGCCTGTGACGCAAGGCGTGCGGCCAAGTCAAGCCCAACTTTGACCGCGCAATGTCGGCCGAGTGCCTGTTTCGGCAGGCTTTTTGGCGATCACTCATGATGAAAACCGCTCACGTTTTGTTTGTTGGCTCTTCTTATTTCCGCCGCAGACGCTAGGCTTTGCGTGACAGTTCGATGACAATCGAGTGACGCTTTTGTTGCGGGCCGGGGAACTATTGAAGTGGCAAAGACCAAGCAGAGCGCAGCCGAGGCGGCGCCACAGTTTCTTGAAGGCGATCCGTCGACCGGCTATCTGCCGGCGCGCAAATGGCCTGTCATCCGCTATGGCCTTATCAGCTTGCTGGCCGCGGCCATCCTGGTGTTTGCCATCGAACTGATCGTGCGCGGCAACTTTGCCGGCACCATTGATTTCTTTCTGCAGCCTTTCAAACCCGGCTGGACCACGATCATCATTTTTGCGCTGATCCTCATCGGTCTTGACGCCGTGCTCGGCCGCAGCCATCAGAGCCTGATGATCGTCGCGCCGCTGACGTTGTCGCTGGCGTTCGTCGGCCACCAGAAGTCGCTCTATCTCGGCGATCCGCTCTATCCGACCGATTTCCTCTATTCCCGGCAGATCGTGGCACTGATGCCGCTCCTGGTACGCGATCGCCCGGGAACCGCCATTGCCCTGGCGATCGGCATTGCCGGCGGGCTGTCGCTGCTCGTCTATGGCTGGCGGCTATGGCGCCGCCGCGTTCCGGCACTCAGCCACAAGGGCCGCCTTGCCCGGCTGACGCTCACGGTGCCGCTGATCGCCTTCTTCGTCTCCATCATGGACTATGCCACTTTCTCGTGGACGCGCGACCGGCTGCAGATCATCCCGATCATGTGGGACCAGAAGGAAAACTATGCCTCAAACGGTTTTGCGCTCGCCTTCGCGCTGAACGTCCCGATGGCCCACGTCTCGGCGCCGCCCGGCTATTCCGACAAGGCAATCGAAGCGATCGGCAAACCGCAGGTAACGGCCTCGGTACCCGCCGAGAAGCCCGACATCATCGTCGTCATGAGCGAATCCTTCTGGGATCCGACCAAGCTGCCCGGCGTCACCATCACACCCGATCCTATCCCCAATGTGCGGGCACTGCGCACGGGCTACATGTTCTCGCCCGAATTCGGCGGCATGACGGCCAACATCGAGTTCGAGGCCCTGACCGGCTTTTCCAACGCCTTCCTGCCGGCGGGCAGCATTCCCTACCAGCAATATGTGCGGACGCCGACCCCCTCGCTCGCGGCCTTCCTGAAAAGTCAGGGCTACCGGGCGCGCGCCATCCATCCCGGCACCAACTGGTTCTGGAACCGGGGGGCGGTCTATGCCGATTTCGGCTTCAACGACTTCAAGTCCGAGGAGACGTTGCCGCCCATGCAAAAACGCGGACCGCTCGCGTCGGACGCAGCGATGACCGACGAGATCATCCACGAAGCCGATACCAGCGCCGAGCCGGTCTTCTTTTTCGCCGTCAGCCTGCAGAACCACGGACCATATGAGCCGTATCGCTATAACAATCCGACCCATAAGGTGCAGGCGCCGATCAGCCAATGGGCGCGTGAATCGCTGTTGAGCTATGCCGAAGGCTCTTCCGACGCGGACCGCGGCCTCGAGCGGCTGATCGAATGGGCGAAGAAACGCGAGCGGCCGACGGTCATCGCGTTCTTCGGCGACCATCTGCCGCCGCTTGGGCCGGTCTACGTCGAGACCGGTTTCCTGAAGGACAATGTCGCGCCGCGCAAGGAGGCGGCCGACCAGATGCTGCTGCACCACCAGACGCCGTTGGTCGTCTGGTCTAACCGCAGCGGCCCGGCCGAGGATCTGGGTGCCGTCAGCCCGGCCTTCCTGCCCTACCATATCCTGAAGACGGCTGGCATCAGCCATCCCTATTACACCGGCTTCCTCGGCCAGTTGCGGGAGCGCTACCGCGTCATCGACCGCAATTTGCTGTTGGCACCGGGGGGCGACGCCACCCCGGATTGGTCGCGTCGAAAAGAGATCGACCCGGCAATCCGCGACTTCCGTCTGCTGCAATATGACATGATGTTCGGCAAGCGCCATGCGGCGCCCGATTTTTTCCCCGAAACCACAGGCAAAGTGGCTGCGCACACGAGCTGAGCAGCGGCGGCGGGAGAGCGGCCTGTGGCCGGCGACATTGGTCTGGAATAACGGTCGAAGACGTCCTTGCGCGTAGCGTCGATGTCGCCGAGATGCGAAGATGCAAGCCACGCCCGCCGGTGCTGGAACTTCGCATGGTGGTTAAGGTCCGGTTTCAGGAAATCCGTAAAACCTTGCCGTCGAGGCCCGTGGCGCTCTAGGACGGTGGGAGACTAATCGAGCCGTTTGCCCTGTCGTTTGGCCTTGCTTTGCGGTCAAATTCCTGTATAGACGCCCGCAATCTGCCGGTCCTTGCTGGGGGCTGAACGGAGGGCCGGAGGTCTTTCGAAACCTTCGCGTGAAGCCAGAAGCGCTTCCGCCTCCCGTGTCTCCGCTCTCGACCGTCTCGTCATGCTCCTTTCTTCCCCGCCTTCGCAAGGATTGCGGGTCAGAGAAGTTGCAGAGGCTTTTGCCGCCGGGAACCGGGAGAGAAACGAAGAAAGGCACGAACACTATGGCTCTATACGAACATGTGTTTCTTGCCCGGCAGGACCTCTCGCAGCAGCAGGTCGATGCGCTTGTCGAACAGTACAAGGGCGTCATCACCGCGAATGGCGGGTCCGTCGGCCGGGTCGAGAACTGGGGACTGAAGTCCCTTACCTACCGGGTCAACAAGAACCGGAAGGCATATTATACACTCATGGACATCACCTGCCCGCCGGCCGCGCTCAATGAAATGGAGCGCCAGATGGGCCTGTCCGAGGACGTACTGCGTTTCCTGACCATCAAGGTCGATGCGCATGAGGAAGGTCCGTCGGCAATGATGCAGAAGCGCGAAGAGCGCTCGGAACGCGGCGGCTTCGGCGATCGCGACCGTGGCGATCGTGGCCCGCGCTCATTCGGCGACCGCGATCGCGGTGACCGTGGTGATCGTCCGCCGCGCAGCTTCGGCGATGGCGGTGCCGATCGTGGCCCGCGCCGTCCGCGCGAAGGCTTTGAAGGAGCGGCAGAATAATGGTCGATATCAACCAGATCCCAACCCGGCGCCCCTTCCACCGTCGCCGCAAGACCTGCCCGTTCTCCGGCGCCAATGCCCCGAAGATCGATTACAAGGACGTGCGGCTTCTGCAGCGCTACATTTCCGAGCGCGGCAAGATCGTGCCATCGCGCATCACCGCCGTCAGCCAGAAGAAGCAGCGCGAACTCGCCAAGGCGATCAAGCGCGCCCGCTTCCTCGGCCTGCTGCCCTACGTGGTCCGCTAAAATCTACGCGGGCGGTTCGCCGCCCGCTTTTTTGACCGGCTACGACGGGCGTAGCCGGATCGAACACCAAATCCCGGGTTGGATTTCGACAAGAGATCCTAACTGCCGCGACAGGCAGGACAGCGACACAGGCGGCGACGCCCCAGCTTCCTGACCTGTTCCAGACAACTCGGCGCCGATCCTGAGGATAGCGCCCAAGCGAAGGAACAAAACCATGGAAGTCATTCTTCTCGAACGCGTTTCCCGCCTCGGCCAGATGGGCGATACCGTCAAGGTCAAGGACGGGTTCGCCCGCAATTTCCTGCTGCCGCAAGGCAAGGCGCTCCGCGCCAACGAAGCTAACAAGAAGAAGTTCGAGGGACAGCGGGCCCAGCTCGAAGCCCGCAACCTGGAGCGCAAGTCCGAGGCCGCGCAGATTGCAGAAAAGCTCGACGGCAAGAGCTTCATCGCCGTGCGCTCGGCCGGCGAAACCGGTCAGCTTTATGGTTCGGTCTCGACGCGCGACATCGCCGAGCTGGTGACGGCGGAAGGTTTTTCGGTCAACCGCAACCAGATTCTGCTCAACCAGCCGATCAAGACCATCGGCGTCACCAACGTGGCGATCGCGCTGCACCCGGAAGTCGAGGTCACCATCACGCTGAACATTGCCCGCACGGCCGACGAAGCCGAGCGCCAGGCCAAGGGCGAAACGCTGACCACCGCCGAAGCCATCTACGGCGAGGACATCAACGACAATGCGCGGCCGGAAAACTTCTTCGATCCGAATGCGGAGTTCGAGGGCGGCGAAGACAACGGCTGATCGTCATTCGTCGGCATTCGCCGGCTAACGCTATTCTGGACCAATGCCCGGGCCCCGTACCCGGGCATTTTTATGCCAAATGGAACTTTTCCAAACCCTATATCTTGATGCAGAATAGGACAGCATGTCTGGCCGAGAGGGGACAATTGGTCATGAATATTCTGCTGAAACGCGTTCTCGACCGCCTGGTCCGCACAGGCAATCTCAAGGTGACAGGGCCGCAAGGCTCGATGGTGACTTTCGGTGACGGCAGCGGCGAGCCGGTGCACATGCACATCAAGACCAGGCATGCCGAGCGCGCAATAACCTTCGATCCGATGCTGGCGGTGCCGGAAGCCTACATGGACGGTGAACTCGACATTCTCGAGGGCGGCGTGCTGGGGGTAATGCGCATTGCCTTCCAGAACATGGGCAGCGGCGGTATCGATGCCACCTGGTCGAGGGCGATCGAAGGTCTGCGCCACGCCTTCCGGCGCCTGCAGCAGATCAACACGGCGTCGCGGGCGCGCCGCAACGTGCAGCGCCATTACGATCTGTCCGGCGACCTCTACCGCCTCTTCCTCGATGAGGACATGCAGTATTCCTGCGCCTATTTCGAGCAGCCGGACATGACGCTCGACGAGGCACAAGCGGCCAAGAAGCGCCATATCGCCGCCAAGCTCAGGCTGAAGGCCGGCCAGACGGTTCTTGATATCGGCTCCGGCTGGGGTGGGCTTGGCCTCTATCTCGCCAAGGCATTCGACGTCGACGTACAGGGCGTGACGCTGTCGACCGAGCAGCACGGCGTCGCCACCGACCGCGCCCATGCGCAAGGCCTGCAAAACCGGGTGCATTTCGACATCAAGGACTATCGCGAGCTCAATGAGCGTTTCGACCGCATCGTCTCCGTCGGCATGTTCGAGCATGTCGGGGTCAATCATTTCCGCACCTTCTTCGACAAGTCGGCGACGCTGCTGAAGCCGGACGGCGTCATGCTGCTGCACACGATCGGCCGCTCCGGCGTGCCGTGGGCAACCAGCGCCTTCATCCGCAAGTACATCTTCCCGGGCGGCTACATCCCGTCGCTCTCCGAAGTGATGCCGGCCATCGAAAAATCGGGGCTCGTCGTTACCGACATCGAGGTTCTGCGGCTGCATTATGCCGAGACCTTGAAGCATTGGGGCGAGCGCTTCGCCGCCAACCGCGACAAGGCCAAGGCGATTTATGACGAGCGCTTCTGCCGCATGTGGGAGTTCTATCTTGCCGCCTCGGAAGCTGCCTTCCGCTGGCAGGATCTGGTGATCTTCCAGATCCAGATTGCCAAGAAGAACGACACGCTGCCGATGACGCGCGACTACATGGCCAGTTGCGAGAAGGCGCTGGAGATGCGCGATCTTGGACGTCGCGAAAAGGCTCCGGCGGCCAAGCCGGCTCGCCGCCGCAAGGTGGCGGATCCCGAGTAGACTGCCGGCATCACGCCATTGCCGCTTGCCATTGCCGGCCGGCACCCTGAAAAGGGTCCCGTCAACGCGGGACCTTTTTTCATGACCTACCTCCTCTACGTCGCCGCCGCACTTGCCGAGATCGCCGGCTGCTTTTCGTTCTGGGCGTGGTGGCGGCTGGAAAAATCGCCGCTGTGGTTGGCGCCCGGTCTCGTCTCGCTCGTGCTATTCGCGTGGCTGCTGGCTCTGGTCGACACCAGCGCGGCGGGCCGGGCCTACGCAGCCTATGGCGGCATCTACATTGCCGCCTCGCTGGCCTGGTTGTGGCTGGCGGAAGGCGTGCACCCCGACCGTTGGGATCTTGCCGGTGCCGCGATCTGCAT
>NZ_SUEG01000140.1 GCF_005063415.1 Mesorhizobium sp. | reverse complement strand
CCATCTGTCGACGCTGTTCCCGGACGTGCGGCTGAAGCGCTTTCTCGAAATGCGCGGCGCCGATGGCGGGCCGTGGCGGCGCATCTGCGCGCTGCCCGCCTTCTGGGTCGGGCTGCTCTACGATGCGGCGGCGCTTGACGCCGCCGAGGCGCTGACCTCGAGCTGGAGCTACGACGAAGTGCTGGCAATGCGCAACGCGGTGCCGGAACAGGGCATTTCGGCGCCCTTCCGCAACACGACGTTGCGCGAGATCGCCCGCGACGTGCTCGTCATCTCGCGCATGGGACTGAAGAACCGCGGCCGCAAGAACCGCGACGGCTATGACGAGACCTCGTTCCTCAACACGCTGGACGAGGTCGTCGCGCGCGGCACGACCAGCGCCGAAGAGATGCTCTCGGCCTACCACACACGCTGGGGCGGCTCGATCGAGCCGGTGTTCATGGAATACGCGTATTAACGCTTCGCTATCCGCTTGGCCGATGGTCCGGCAAATTTGCTTCAATCGGTGATGGAAACGAACTAGGCTTCTCCAACGAGGATTTTCCCGGAGGAGAAAACAATGCCTTCCTTGTTCGATATTCTGGCGCAGTCCCAGAACGGCAACGGTATGCAGGCGCTGGCCCAGCAGTTCGGGCTGTCGCAGCAGCAGACGCAGGCGGCGGTCGCGGCGCTGCTGCCGGCCTTTTCGCAGGGGCTGAAGCGCAACACGGCGGACCCTTATGGACTCGGCTCCTTCATGACGGCGATGGCCAGCGGCCAGCATGCCAAATATTTCGAGGATGCAAGCCGGGCCTTCTCGCCGCAGGGCCTCGATGAGGGCAACGGCATTCTCGGCCATTTGTTCGGCTCGAAGGACCTGTCGCGGGCCGTCGCCAGCCAGGCCGCGCAAGCGAGCGGTATCAGCCAGCAGGTGTTGCAGCAAATGCTGCCGGCAATCGCCTCGATGATGATGGGCGGGCTGTTCAAGCAGACCACCAACCAGCTAGGCGGGCAGATGCATGCGGCAGGCGGCGGCGGCAATCCGCTCGGCGAACTCATCGAGCAGATGATGCGGCAGGCTGGCGGCGGCAGCCAGGCGCCGGCCCCTCAGCCTGCAGGCCCAGCGGACAATCCGCTCGGCAAGGTCCTGCAGGATATGTTCGGCGGCGCACAGCAGCCGCAACAGACGCAGAGCCCTTACGGCGACAACCCGCTGGGCAAGGTGTTGCAGGACATGTTCGGCGGCGGGCAGCAGCCGCAAAGCCAGCCTCGGCAGACACAGAACCCTTACGGTGACAATCCGCTCGGCAAGGTGCTGCAGGACATGTTCGGCGGCGGCGCGCAACAGCCGCAGCAGCCGCGTCAGGCGCCCCAGCAACCCCAGGCGCCGCAGCCGCAGGTCAATCCGAGCGGCAGGCCGAGAAATCCGTTCGACGACCTGTTCGGCAAGATGTTCGAGACGGGCGCCCAGCAGCGCGACGACTACCAGAAAGGCATGGAGTCGATCTTCGACCAGTTCAAGCAGGGCATGGGCCGGCGGTGATGTTGCAAGCGTCCGACTCGGCATCCTATGGGTAAAAGACTCGAACACATGCGCCGCAACCCTCGCGGCGATTGGTCAATCGCAGATGTAAGGGCAGTTTGTGACGAGGCAGGCGTCCAATGCATCCCGCCAAGATCCGGCGGATCGCATTACAAGGTCTATCATTCGGCAATGACCGACATTTTGACCGTGCCTTTCAAACGTCCCATCAAAGCCGTATATATTCGGAAACTCGTGGCATTCATCGACGAGGCAAAGAGACATGACGGGCAGACTTGAATATCCGATCGTCATCGCGCCGCTTTCTGCAGAAGACGGAGGTGGATTTTCGGCCTTGGTACCCGATCTGCCGGGCTGTATGAGCGATGGGGATACTCCTGAAGAGGCCATCGCGAACGTCCAGGACGCCATAGCATCCTGGATAGAAGCTGCACACGAACTTGGCAGATCCATACCGAGGCCATCGCGAAATCTGGCCTTCGCCTGATTTTAAAAAGAAAGCCCGGTCCTGGGAGGACCGGGCAGCGCGCAGGCTGGCCGGGGGGATCCGGCAGGGAGTGGGGAGCCTGCGTAACTTGGTGGCGTCGTGCCTCAAAAAGGTTCAACGCGCCTGAACCGCAAAACCACGTGATCAGACCACCTTGCGGGCAATATCCTCGATCGTTTCGGCGCGCTCGATGGCTATGACGCGAAGCCGTTCGGTCGGATCGCGGCCAAAGGGTACACCGACAGCGACATGCAGGTCGGCGCGGGTCAGGCCGATGTCGGCGAGCTCGGCATCCGACATCTCGCCGAGGCGATAAAAGGCGCGGCGGTTTTTCCAGGCGCGGTAAACATTGGCAGCGGCATTGGCCACGCGCGTCGCAACGGCCGGACGCGAAGTGATGCGCGAGGTCTCGGTAGCGAAATCAAACGTAGCCATGTCGGTCTCCTTCACATTCGAACGGGCGAAACCGGTCGCTCGGGCGCTGGCGACAGCGGCCGTTCCGGCTTCGATTCACATGCCTTCATGTGGACAATGCGAATTTGCCACGGCGCGATTGATTAATCCAACGAATGTTTCTAATCTTTAGCATCAGCATCAATGATGGATTAGGCCGATGAAAGCGCCGCTCGATCTCGATCAGTTGCAGACCTTCATCTCGATTGTCGACACCGGCAGCTTTACCCGCGCGGCGGAAGCGGTGCATCGGACCCAGTCTGCGGTGTCGATGCAGATGCGGCGGCTGGAGGAACGGATCGGCAAGCCGCTGTTCGAAAAAGACGGTCGCACCAACAGGCTGACCGAGGAAGGCGACAGACTGCTCTCCTACGCAAGGCGGCTGCTCTATCTCAACAAGGAAACACTGGCCGCCTTCGACGACCGCCGGCTCGAAGGCACCATCCGCATCGGCACGCCGGACGATTATGCCGATCGCTTCCTGCCAGAGATCATGGCGCGGTTTGCGCGTTCCAACCCGCATGTCGAACTGACCGTTATCTGCGAACCGACGCCGGGACTGGTCGAACACATCAAGCGCGGCAATCTCGACCTGGCGCTGGTGACGCACAACGACGCGCGCGGCCAGTCGGAAGTGGTGCGGCGCGAACCGCTGCTGTGGGTCACCTCGGCCAACCATGCGACGCATGAACAACCGATCCTGCCGATGGCCTTCGGCCGGCCGAACTGCATCTGGCGGCGGGCCGCCGCCGACGTGCTCGACCAGCAGAACCGCGACTACCGCATCCTGTTCACCAGCTTCTCGGCTACCGTCATCGCCGCCGCGGTGCTTTCCGGCCTGGCGATCTCGGTGCTGCCGGAATGCGCGCTGCGGCCCGGCATGCGGGTGCTGGGCGAGGCCGACGGTTTCGGCGCCCTGCCCGATTGCCGCATCGGCATCATGCGCGGTCAGACCTCGCGGCCGGAGATCGTCGACGCGCTCGCGCGCCACATTTCGGAGAGCCTCGACAATATTTCGGTGCCACTCGGCGAGGAGACAGGCACGTTCGATTTCGCCGCCCTCGCCTTCGCGAAGATGAAGCGGACCAAGCCGAACCAGATCCTGCCGGGCTGGTGATCGCGCGATTGGGGCGGACATCGAACACGGCCGCCTTGACGCCGGCCAGCAATCGTCCCCCAATCGGCCGATGAGCGACGCAGCATCCGAATCACGCACCAACGCTACCGAATATACGGTGAGCGAGATTTCCGGCGCGCTGAAGCGTACGGTCGAGGACGTCTTCGGCAATGTACGGGTGCGCGGCGAGATTTCCGGCTATCGCGGACCGCATTCGTCCGGCCATGCCTATTTCTGCCTGAAGGACGACCGCGCGCGGCTCGACGCCGTGGTGTGGAAGACCACGATGAGCCGGCTGAAATTCCGTCCAGAGGAAGGCATGGAGGTGATCGCCACCGGCCGGCTCACCACCTATCCCGGAAAATCCAATTACCAGATCGTTATCGACAATCTCGAGCCGGCCGGTGCCGGTGCGCTGATGGCGCTGCTGGAAGAGCGCAAGCGCCGGCTGCAGGCTGAAGGCCTGTTCGATGCGGCGCGCAAACGCCGGCTGCCGTTCATGCCGTGCGTCATCGGCGTGGTCACCTCGCCGACAGGCGCCGTCATCCGCGACATCATCCACCGCATCAAGGACCGCTTTCCGCTGCACGTGCTGGTCTGGCCGGTGCGGGTGCAGGGCGAGACGGCGGGTGCGGAAGTGACCGCTGCCGTCAACGGCTTCAACGCACTGCCATGGGACGGCGCCATCGCGCGGCCCGACCTGTTGATCGTGGCGCGCGGCGGCGGGAGCCTGGAGGATCTGTGGGGCTTCAACGACGAAGCGCTCGCCCGGGCCGTCGCCGCTTCGGGCATTCCGGTGATTTCCGCCGTCGGCCACGAGACCGACTGGACGCTGGTCGATCTGGCGGCGGATATGCGGGCGCCGACGCCGACAGGAGCCGCCGAGATCGCCGTGCCGGTCAAGGTCGACCTCGAAGCGACGCTTGCCGGCCTTGGCGCGCGGTTGAAGACCGCACTGTCACGCAATTTCGAACGCAAGCGGCAGGCGGCGCGCGCGGCCGCCCGGGCGCTGCCCTCGCCCGACCAGTTGCTGGCGCTGCCGCGGCGGCGCTTCGACGAGGCGACGAGCCGGCTTGGCCGGGCGCTGTCGGTCAGCGTCGAGCGCAAGCGGGGCAGGCTTCTGGGTCAGCGGCTGACACCGGCCACCTTGTCGCGGCGCATGAACGAAGCGCGCACACTGACCCGCCGCGACCTCGCCCGTGCGCAAGCGGCGTTCTTTGCCATCGTGCGCGAGCGTCGGGCGCGGTTTTCACGCACGGCGACCAGACTGTCACCGGCGCCGATCGCAAGACGGCAGAAACTGCAAGGCGATGCCCTGCTGGCCCTAACGCGACGGCAGGACCACGCGATTTCGAGACGACTGGACCGTCTGCGTGGAAAGCTGACGCAGGCCGACCGGCTACTGGCGACGCTCTCGCACAAGGCCGTGCTGGCGCGAGGCTTTGCGCTGGTCAAGGATGCGGACGGCGCGGTGGTCAAGCATGCGGCGGAAGTTGTGTCGGGAATGGCGCTTTCGCTGGAGTTCGCCGACGGCACCGCGGATGCCGTCGCCATCAGTGGCACGGCGCGGCCGAAGACGGTTGCCAAGCCCGCGGCCAAGCTCAAGGCGCCTGGCGGCCAAGGTTCGCTGTTCTGAGGAAGAAATGACCGACCCGCATCTTGCGACGCCCTCGGGCAAACTGCGCGCCCGCGCCTTCGCGATCCCATTCGATGGCACGCCAGGCCGCTTCAACGCCATCACCGATGTGCCCGGCGTGACGGTCGGCTATACGACGCTGATCTCGGGAGACGGGCCGCTCGTCGTCGGCAAGGGTCCGGTACGCACCGGCGTGACCGCGATTCTGCCACGGCCCAGAGGCGAGCTGGCCATCCCTGCATTCGCAGGGATGTTCAGCGCCAATGGCAATGGCGAACTGACCGGCTCGCATCTGATAGAGGAGCTCGGAGCGTTCAATCTTCCCATCACCATCACCAACACGCATTCGTGCGGCGTCGGCCGCGACGCAACCTTGCGCTGGATGCAGCAGTTGCTGCCGCAAGCGCTCGACAGCGCCTGGGCGCTGCCGGTGGCGGGTGAGACTTACGACGGCTTCCTCAACGATATCAATGGCCATCATGTGAGCTTCGAGCACGTGTTTTCCGCGCTCGAGACGGCTGAAACCGGGCCGATCGAAGAGGGCAGCGTCGGCGGCGGCACCGGCATGATCACCTTCGGCTTCAAGGCAGGGTCCGGCACATCCTCGCGCAGCGTCGACTGGAACGGAGCGCGCTTCACGATCGGCTGCTTCGTCCAGTCGAATTTCGGTGCACGGCGAAACCTCGTGATCCGTGGCATCAGCGCTGGAGCAGAACTCGCCGAACCGGCGATCCGGGACAACACGCCGCGAGCGGAAAAGAGCTCGATCATCGCGATCATCGCCACAGATGCGCCATTCATGCCGCACCAGTTGAAACGGCTGGCGAAACGCGTGCCGCTCGGCGTCGCGCTAACCGGCGGCTATGGATACAATTCATCCGGCGATATTTTTCTGGCCTTCAGCACGGCCAATGCCGATGCGGCGCGCGGCGAGGCCGGCAAACTGGTCAGCGCCGGCTATATACCGGATGCCGACATCAACCCGTTCTTCGACGCCGTCGTTCAGAGCGTGGAGGAAGCAATCCTCAACGCCCTGGTCGCCAATGAAGACATGACCGGGCGCGACGGCAATTTCGTGCCGGCGTTGCCGAAAGCATGGCTTGAAGGCAGATTCGGGGTGGATCACACTGCAGATCTTGGTTGAGACTTCGCGGTCTTCGCCATCTTCGGCCCGGAATGGCCCTGAAGCCGCGAAGGATTAACCCAAGCAGTTCAACGACCGAATAAACGACCCCAACAAATATCAATTGGAAGATTCATCGCCCAATCGGAGCCATAGTATGAGCAACCCAGATGGTCCCGCACGCGTGCACAAGGCGGTGATGAGACATAGCTCGCCTGAAGTCATCCAGGCCATCTCAGAGGGGAAAGATGTCGATGCGTTAGATCGCCAAGGCCGGACGCCGTTGTTTTATGCGTCAAAAGATGGCGAGACCGCAATTGTCGCTGCACTGATCGAGCGTGGAGCGAATGTGAATGTGCAGGACAAGAATCTGGAAACACCGCTGCACTTTGCCGCTCGCGAATATCGGCTCGAGGTGGCGGAACTTCTAGTCAAGGGCGGCGCAGATGTTTCTTCCCAAGACATTCATGGGAACACGCCCCTGTGGCGTGCCGTGTTTGAATCACGGGGCCGTGGCGAGTTGATCAAGCTCCTTCTCTCAGCTGGCTCAGATAAGACACTGAAAAACAAGCTTGGCTGTTCGCCGCAAGACCTTGCAAAGACCATTGGAAATTACGACATTAACGCGTTCCTGGGCTGAAAACCCACTAGCTTCACTCAGCAAGCAGTTGATGGTGTATGCTGTGCTTCAAATAGCTGGCGCCAGGAACTTCGATCTCGACAAGCCACTGTCGCATACTGTTCCTAAGCATAATTACTCGGCAGGCTTGTTCGAATTCCGCTCGTCTTGCTCGGCCTCGGCCGCCTCTTCGAGCCTCGAAGCAATGAGCTCCTGAATGTCGCCGACCTCTTCCTGAATATCCTCCAGGGGTATGCCGGCTTCGGCGGCCTTGGCCGCACATTCCCTGGCGAGGGTCTCGGCCTGCTTCTCGATCCTGGCTGGCGAGGGCTGGCAGTGGACTTTTTCGCCAATCCACCCGCGCAGGAACTCGATCGCGTGTTCACTCATACTGCTGTTTCCCTAGCGGCTATGCCGGTTGGTAATCATAAACGTCGGCATCTTCGAAAAGATGCGTGCTGCCATTCGAGCCGAGTCGGCTTCGCCCGGCAAGCCGAACTTGTCCGAGGTCCACAGAGCTGAAGGGAATGGAGGGTTCAAGGAGCACGTTCTAGTTCTTGAGGACTGATTCTCTCGACGAAACTCGTTCGACCCGCGCTATTGTTTCTATTTGCTTTTTTTCGGTTTTCAAGCCGTTTTAGATCACAATAAATGTCACAATAGCTAGCACATTTACCGCGCTCTCGCTGGCACCACGTAAAAGGCGAGCCGTCAAAGCCGCCGCTATATAGTGACAACCATTTGCAATGTCGACTCTGCTCGCGATCCTGCTTCTTTCCGCCGCGCTTGCCGGGAGATATGTGGTGTGACGGTATCGCCGATGCAACGCTGAGCGCCTCGGGCGAGGCGTGCAGTATTTTCCGCAGGCAATCTGATGGCATTCGAGGAAATGGGCGGCGATAACTGGATCGAAATGCCGTCAGCCACCATCGTTGGTTCTGAAAATCCCTGTCTCGACCCGGCTCTCTACCGCTGGCGATAAAGGATCATGCCGGCATGATAGAGGACGCCTTCGACGAACTCACCATCCGCGGTGAAGCCCGTATCGTCCCAGTATTCTATGTGGTTGCCCTGCACTTCATAGCGTCCCCGGTAGGCGCTCTCGCGGTCACCGCGCGCTTCGTCATAACGGCCGTTCGGCAGGAGTTCGTGCCTGATATGGCGATCCTCGGTGACCCACATTCCGACGTAGGGATGATCTTGGTGCGTCATTGGTTC
Organism: Mesorhizobium sp.; assembly: GCF_005063415.1. GTDB lineage: Bacteria > Pseudomonadota > Alphaproteobacteria > Rhizobiales > Rhizobiaceae > Mesorhizobium. The sequence continues at coordinate 4,972 of NZ_SUEG01000140.1, read as the reverse complement.
CTCCGCAAGGATTGGAGTTGAAGGAAGGGTCAGGCCGGTTGGAGCTACAGCAACGGCAATACCCGTAAGCACTGCGGCCAAAGTGGATCGCCTCAATGCGCCGCCTTCGTCGGACGCACGACGATCTCGTTGACGTCGACATCGTCGGGCTGTTCGATTGCGTAGCGCACGGCCCTGGCGATGGCATCGGGTTGCAGGGCAATAGCACGCCAGGTTTTCATGGCGGCGGCAGCGGCTTCGTCGGAGATCGTGTTCGCCAGCTCGCTTTCCACCACGCCAGGATGAATGCAGGTTATGCGGATATCGTCACTCTCCTGGCGGAGCCCATCGGAAATCGCGCGGACAGCGTATTTCGTTGCGCAATAAACGGCAGCCGTGGGCGAGACGGCCAGCGCGCCGATGGAACCGATATTGATGATATGCCCGGAACCACGTGCCGTCATCTCAGGCAGGACCGCAGCGAAGCCGTACAGAACACCCTTGATGTTGACGTCCACCATCAGCTCCCAGTCGTCGACCTTCATGGCTGCCATGGCCGACAGCGGCATGACGCCCGCATTGTTGACGATGACATCGACCTGGCCCCATTCGGCCCGGGCGGCATCGGCGAATGCTGCGACATCCTCCCTCCTGGTGACGTCGAGCGCTCGCACGCGAACCATTCCGCCAGCCGCCTCGATCTCGGCCGCAAGCGCTTCAAGGCGGTCGGTGCGGCGTGCGCCGAGCATCAGCTTCGCACCTGCCGCGCCAAGCTCGCGGGCAATGCCAGCGCCGATGCCGCTGGAGGCACCGGTGATCAGAACAACTTTGTTCATGGTCATCGAGATGATCCTTTTGGTCTGTGATTATTTTCAGGATGTGAAGGGATGGCGTGCGGGTGAGCTCCCGCGGTGCGTCCGCATTATTTGGGGTCACTGGGCGGTGTAGCCGCCATCGACCAGAAGCAGGGCCCCGGTGATGAAACTCGACGCCGGCGAGGCTAGGAAGGCGATGGCCTCCGCAACTTCTTGCGGCTGGCCGATCCGGCCGATTGGATGCGCGCCGCCGAAGCTGCGCAGCATCTCCCGGCCATTCTCCACCACGCCTTCCATGATGTCAGTTTCGATCACGCCAGGCGCAACGGCGTTGCAGCGAATGCCCATGCGCCCGTATTCGATCGCGATCACCTTGGTCAGCTGTGCGACAGCCGCCTTGGAGGACGCATAGGCGGCCTGCGTCTCGAAGGCCGCGACGGCCGAGATCGACGAGACATTGACGATCGCGCCGCCACCGCCGGCAGCCATCAGTTCTATCGCTGCCCGGGCGGTGACAAAGCTGCCTCGGGCATTGATCTGCAGAATTCGGTCATAGTCGTCGACCGAGGTCTCAGTCAGACGCTTGTTGAGCGTGCGACCGGCATTGTTCACGATGATGTCCAGTCGTCCGAAGCGCTTCGCGGCGAGTTCGACCGAGCGTCTGGCCAGATCCTCGTCGGCGACATCGCCGACCAAGGTCGCCACATCCTCGGCTTCCAATTCGCGTACGCTGTCGCTGAGATCGGTTGCCACGATCCGGGCGCCCCGCGCACGCAGCAGTTCCGCTGCGCAGCGACCGATGCCGCGTGCCGCGCCCGTCACAAGGGCAATCTTTCCATTCAGATTCCAGGAGGAAGGGAGTGATGTCATGGGATATCTCCTTTGTCGGCCGGCTTCGGCTTGGATCGGGAGGATCAAGCCTTCTTGCCGTTGCGACAGAGATAGAGCCATGGCATTGTCGCGATAACCCGCCCGCTGTTAACCTCCATGGTAAGTATGGCTAACCAATGGACATCGATCTCAATGCAATTGCCGTCTTCGTCGCCGTGGCCGAGGAACGCAATTTTCGCGCTGCGGCAGACCGGCTGGGCGTGACGCGCTCAGCGGTCAGCCAGAGCATCCTTAGGCTTGAACAGCGCCTTGGCATCGCATTGCTGCAGCGCACGACACGCAGCGTTAACCTGACCGAAGCGGGCGAGCGCCTGCTGGCGAGCGTCGCACCGGCGATCGCCGATGTGAACGCGGCAGTCGAAGCCACCACGGAATTTCTGGACAGCCCGCGCGGCCGCCTGCGGATCGCGGTTTCGTCGATCGCAGAGGCCTTTCTGTCAGGACCGTTGCTGGCGTCCTTTGCAGAAAGGGTTCCCGAGGTGCATCTGGATATTGTCGTCACCGACGAGGAATTCGACATCGTTGCCGAAGGCTATGATGCGGGAGTGAGGCTCGGCGAAGTGATCGAGCAGGATATGATTGCAGTGCCGGTATCGGGCGATCAGCGACAGATGGCCGTCTGCGCCCCGCGCTATCTCGAAAAGTTCGGAGCACCCGCCCATCCGCGCGAGCTTGTGGCTCATCGCTGTATCGGCTGGCGGCCGGCGCCGGGAGTTTCGCCCTATCGGTGGGAGTTTGGCGAGGACGGGCGCGAGTTCGACGTGGCGGTTGCGCCCGAGATCACCACCAACGACATGTGGCTGATGATCCGGCTGGCCGTTGCAGGCGCCGGGATCACGTTCGGCATGGCGGACACATTCCGCCCCTGGATCGACCGCGGCGAGCTCGTGCCAATCCTCGACGGCTATTTCCCGCCGTTTGCGGGGTTCTATCTCTATTTCCCCAGCCGACGGAATATCGCGCCGAAGCTGAGAGCCCTCGTGGATCACCTGCGCGGCGTGCGTCAGGCGGGATCGCAGGTGACCTCGCCAGGGTCGTAAAGATCGCTTGGCGCTATTGGTCAGAAACCTGGCTGAAAAGCTGAATGGTACCGTTGGCTGGGATCGAACCAGCGACCTCCGGATCCACAATCCGGCGCTCTAACCATCTGAGCTACAACGGCACGTTTGCCCGAGCGAGATCCAGACGGAACGTTCATTCTCCGGACCCGCTCTGTCGTTCGGCGATGCGTCCATACGGGCTATCGGAGTTTAATTCAAGGCTTTTGCCAAAGCAAAAGATCGCTCCGGCATCGCGTCATTTTTCGCCGGACAAAGAAAAAGGCCGGCGGGAGGAGGTGCCGGCCTTTTCCTGTTACGAGCCAGCGGGAGGAGGTGCTGGCTGGTTATCCCGGTGAGCAGAGGGAGGAGGTTCCACCCGCCGGGTATTCACTTAAACCACTATATCGCACATCTATTTGTCTGACGAAATGCGACCTTTTGATGCATCGTCACACTGTGTCCAAATATTAGGCGATCTTGATTTCTTTCATGGCCTTCTCGAAGGCGGTCTTGATCGGCTTGGATACGTCTTCGGCCGCCTTGGCAGCAACCGCCTGGAAGTCCTTGGCCTGTTCGACGGTCATTTCAACACGCTTGCGCAGGAAAGCGGTCTGCAACTCGACGACTTCCGACAGCGACTTGGCGCCGATCAGGGCTTCGAAATGCGAGAAGCCGGCTTCGGCATTGGCGCGCAGGGCGGCGATGGTCTTGAGCGACAGGTCGCTGGAAACGATCTTGGCGGTCTCATAGGTCGACTCCAGAGCCTTCTGGGTCTCCTCGGCGCCGGTCTTCAGCTTGGCATAGGCCTCTTTCGACTGCTCGACGCCTTTTTCGGCGAAGGCGCGAATCTGGTCGGTGGCCTTGGAAGCGTCGAAGCTCGGGAATTCAACGTTTTCGATCGTGTCAGCGGTCTTGGTCCTGGACATTTTCCATCCTTTTCAGCGGCAGCGGCTTTGACGGAAAGCCGTCTCGTTCATGTATCGTGGCAATATAAAGGCAAATTTTGTGCGTTGCAACATGTTTGTTGCATCGCACCATAAATTATTTGTTCGTGGCGTTAACCACGCGCCTAGAGATTCCGTTGGTTGCACGCTATGACTTGTGGACCTTCGCGCCGTCGGCTTTTATTAACAAAGCGTTAACCGCAAATTGCCGCTCTGTGAGGGTCGCCAAGCGCATGCCGGCTGAAAACTACTCCTTCCTCGATGTCGCCGTGCTCGACGCGGTCCGCCTGCGCTTCGCCGCAGGCGACGCGATCGCCATTCTGTCGGCAGATCTCGAGCAGGTGATCTGGGCCAACGGCCCCGGCGCAGCGGTATTCGGCTATCCCGATATCGGCGCGATCATCGGCGCCGCGGCAGGATTGCCGCTGATCGCCAGGCGCCAGATCATGGCGACAAGCGGTTTTCCGCGGATCGGCCGCGACCGTGCCATCACGGTCCGGCTGGCGACCGGCCTGACCAGCCGCGCCGTCGGCTTCCTGGCCAGCGCGGTGACCATGCCCGATGGCGAGGAAGCAATCATGCTGGCGCTGCCGGCGGCGCAGACCGGCTCGCGCAGCGCGGCCGAGATCGCCGATCGCGCCATCGGTGGCTTTACGGAAGACGGCCACTACATCGCCTTTGTCGACGCCAAGGGCAATATCGACGCCGCATCGGACGGTTTTTCGGCGCTCGGCATCCGGCCTGAGACGCTGGCCGCGCTTGTCGCCGACGTCGCGAACGAGAGCGACCGCATCGTCAAGCGCCTGGTTCCGGGTGGATCCAGCTCCTATCCGGCGGGCCTTGCCCGGCTGACGGACGAGCGGCACCTGCTGGTGGTGATCGACGAGGACCGGCTTGCCGGCGAGGCCCCTGTGGGCGAGCGCGCCGGCGGGGAAACCGAGGCAGCAGCGGCGCCGAGCGGTGGCGATCTTCCCCAGCCAACGGATCAGGACAACGAGCAGCCAATCGCCGGCACCGGCTCGGCGGAGATCGACCTTGCAGCGATGGAAGGCAGTTCCGCATCGGCGGAGCACGAGCCTGCCGACGCGGCTGACGATCAGCACGCGCCTGGCGAAGCGCCGGCGCAGCATGACCATTGGTACTTCAATGCCGGCGACGACGCGCAGGTCCCGCCCGGGGCAGCTGCGTCCGGCAAAGTCGAGACCAGCCCGGACGCTACGCAGGCCGGCGCGGATGCTTCGCCGGAAGGCGCCGCAAAAGTCACCAAAGCCGCCTCCCCGTCCGAACGCCGCGCTTCGGCGAT
>NZ_SUEG01000013.1:58103-63577 GCF_005063415.1 Mesorhizobium sp. | reverse complement strand
CGACTGGACAACGGCGCCTGCCAGGGTTGCCATCAGGCGGGCTCGACCGCCGGCTTCCATTTCATCGGCCTCGACGATAAGACGACCTCACCGCTCAACCGCATCGAGGTCGGCATCTCGCCGCATCTCCACGCCGACATCCAGCGCCGCGTCGCCTGGTTGCACGCGACTGCCGACGGCAAGGAACCGAACCGCTTCCGCCCGCTGTCCTTCGCGCCGCCGGCGACATGGAACGATGCCGACGAAATTGCCTATTCGCCGGCCGAAATGGCGATGCCGTGCCTGATGCCGGAAGATGCGGCCCGCTTCGGCGCGACGTGGCAATGCGGCGGCGGCACGGTTTGCACGCCGCTGGCGACCGTGTCCGGCGTGCGCACCAAGCTGGCGCAATGCCTGCTGCCCAAGGATAGCGAAAGCATGTTCTCCGGCCATCCGTGCCTGACCGGCTCGATCGCCAGCAACCCGGCGCAGCCTTTCAATGACCGCTATACCATCACCGGCCAGATCGCGGCATTCGCACCAGGCATTTCGCGCGCCGGTTACACTTGCCGGCCGCCCAAGATCGGCGTTCCGGCCGGCATCGCCTATCGCGGCTGCAACGACAAGGATCGCAGCTTTGCCGCTTTCAAAACGGGCAAGCCGATGCCGAACGAGATTTGCGGACTGGTCGGCGGCAAAAAATTCGACACCTGCGTAGCGACCAATAATTTCGACCAGTGCCTCGGCGGCGCCGTCAATCGCGGCAATCGTCCCGCCTGCTCGGCCGACCATTTCTGCCGCGAGGATTACATGTGCCAGTCGCTGCCGCCCGATACACCCGGTATCGGCAAAGTGAAGGACATCGGCTTCTGCTCGCCGACTTATTTTATCTTCCAGATGCGCATCGACAATCACGCCACGCCATGGTCAGGCGCTGTCCGCGCGACGATGGGAGCCGGGTTTGGAGCGGCGGAAGCGGAATAGCTTGCGCCGACTGGGCATTAGCCACTGTAGTTCCAGGTGGATAGCTATCGATCGAGATAGTCGGCGATCTTCGATGTCCATTCGCCGTCGAAATGGCGGACATGTTCGGCGACGACCTCATCGCTCAGCAGGCTCGACAAGGCAGAAACCAGAACTGGTTCTATCTCTGGAGCCGAGCTAAATCCAAGAGCAGTCAAACGTTCGGACCAGGGCGGATGATCCGCGCTTTCGTTATCTGGCGCGTTCCAGGCCTTTTGCGCATATTCTTGCAGGATGGGAAGCCTCGACAGGTGACTGGCGGCCGCCAGAACTCTTTCGAGTGGTGGACGAGGCGGTACCATGGTGCCAAGCAGTTCACGTTTAAGCGGAATATACACTTGGTCATCGAAGAATGCACTGGCAGCACCAATCAGAAGCAGGGCGCGGGCCGCTTCATATGCGTCGCCGGACGTCGCTGCATGGCGATCTGCGTCAATTTCCGCCCGTCGCGACAACCGTATTTCTTCGCGCTCCAGCGTGCGCGACAGCGGACTAAGCATCCAGTAGAACAGGCTGCCTGAAACGCTTTTCCCTGGAGGAGCGAAGTCGAAGATTAGATCGAAGCTTTTCTCGAGTTCGGCCAGGTTGAGCCCGCCATTTGTATCTTTGTTTTTCAGATGGGCGTCCTCATGCGCCAAGATCGCCGCAAACCCTTTTTGGTCGGTCACAGCGAGCAATGGCAGCCCGATGGTGAGAACCGCCCTGCGGCCAAGCAAGCCTAGAAACGGCCGCTCTTCACCGACGCTGGCGTTGAGATCGTCGCTTAGGATGATTCTCGTTCGGCTGGCGCGGTGTTTGCCGGCAATACTCTCCCAGACAGCCCACAATTTCGGGGCTGATTCCCGAGTAATCCCGTCCACCTTGCTGGGTCGAAAACCGGCGAACAATGTCCCGATCAACAGAACGATGGCCAGCATCGCGGCCGGGATTGCAACAACGCCAGTCGCGATGACAGCGAGCGGATGCCGGTCGAGGAACCAGAACCACAGGAGTATTGGGCAGAACAGCGGCAGAGCGAAGAGCAGGATGGCAAACCTGCCGAAACGCGCTCCCACATAGAGGACCAGGCGCGACATCAACCCCTCACAGCGGAATATTATCGTGCTTCTTCCAGGGGTTTTGCATATCCTTGTTGCGCAGCATCCTGAGCGCGCGGGCGATGCGGCGGCGGGTCGAATGCGGCATGATCACCTCGTCGACATAGCCACGCTCGGCGGCAACGAAGGGTGACAGGAAGCGATCCTCGTAAGCTTTTGTGTGCGCTGCAATTTTCTCCGCGTCGCCGATATCCTTGCGATAGATGATCTCGACTGCGCCCCTGGCGCCCATCACCGCAATCTGCGCCGTTGGCCAGGCATAGTTCATGTCGCCGCGCAAATGCTTTGACGCCATAACGTCATAGGCGCCGCCATAGGCCTTTCTGGTGATGACGGTAATCTTTGGCACGGTAGCTTCGGCATAGGCGAACAGAAGCTTGGCGCCGTGCTTGATCAACCCGCCATATTCCTGCGCGGTGCCTGGCAGGAAGCCCGGCACGTCGACGAAGGTGACGATCGGGATCGAGAAGCAGTCGCAGAAGCGCACGAAACGCGCCGCCTTGCGGCTGGCATCCGAATCGAGCACGCCGGCCAGCACCATCGGCTGGTTGGCGACGAAGCCGACGGTGCGGCCCTCGATACGGCCGAAGCCGGTGACGATGTTTTTCGCAAAATTCTGCTGGATTTCGAAGAAGTCACCCTCGTCGGCAACTTTAAGGATCAACTCTTTGATGTCGTAGGGTTTGTTGGCATTGTCGGGGATCAGCCGGTCGAGCGACAGATCGTGATCGGTGACCGACTGGTAGCATTCGATCTCGGGAATTTCCGCCGTGTTGGAGGCGGGCAGCAGATCGACCAGCCGGCGCATCTGCAGCAGCGCCTCGACGTCATTGTCGTAGGCTCCGTCGGCGATAGAGGACTTCGTCGTGTGGACGGAGGCGCCGCCGAGGCTTTCGGCGGTCACCGTCTCGTTGGTGACGGTCTTCACCACATCCGGCCCGGTGACGAACATGTAGGAGGTATCGCGGACCATGAAGATGAAGTCGGTCATCGCTGGCGAATAGACGTCGCCGCCGGCGCAAGGGCCCATTATCAGCGAAATCTGTGGGATGACGCCGGAGGCTAGAACATTGCGCTGGAAGATCTCGGCATACCCGCCGAGCGCCGCCACGCCTTCCTGGATGCGGGCGCCGCCGGCGTCGTAAAGGCCGATGATCGGCGCGCGGTTGCGCAGCGCCATCTCCTGCACCTTGACCACCTTTTCGGCATGCGCCTCGGACAGCGAGCCGCCGAATACGGTGAAATCCTTGGCGAAAAGATAGACCGGGCGACCGTTGACGGTGCCCCAGCCGGTAACGACGCCGTCGCCGGCGATCTTGGTTTTCTCCATGCCGAAATCGGTCGAGCGGTGCTCGACATACATGTCGAACTCCTCGAACGAACCCTCGTCGAGAAAGACGTCTATGCGTTCGCGGGCGGTCAGCTTGCCTTTCTTGTGCTGGGCGTCGATGCGGGCCTGGCCGCCGCCCATGCGGGCGATCTCGCGGCGGCGCTCGAGTTCCTTCAGCACGTCCTTCATGACCGGTCTCCGAAACGGAAAGCTGGATTGTGGTAATCAGGCGCGCGAGAGAGCGCAAGCGCCGCTTCCTCATTGCTTTGCTGCGCTGCAGCATCAGGCCCCTTGCATTTCGATGCGAACTGGGCCATATGCGGCGGCATAGGCGCTTGGGCCGGGATAATCCGGCCTTCTCGACGAATGAGACTGGTTGCGTCTGTTTTCCCTCTTCCCGGCATATCGGCAAGGTGGCGAAAAAGCCCCGTGGCATGATGCCTGCGGGCACGACAGCGCAGCCGTGCGGACGATAACGTCCGCCCGCCTTGTCGTTTCATGACAATTTTCGACGGCAGGTTGCGCCCTGCCGCCATTGATGTTTGCGGCCAGGAGCCGCATGAAAGAAGAATATTTTGACCAATGAAAACACTTTGACCGGTAAGGACGCTGGGGAACTGAACGGTTTCGCCGCACTTGGAATTACCGGCGCACTGCTCAAGGCCACCAATGCCGCCGGCTTTACCGATCCGAAGCCGATCCAGGCCCAGGCGATCCCGCCGCAGCTCGAAGGCCGCGACATTTTCGGCATCGCCCAGACCGGCTCAGGCAAGACCGCGGCCTTCGCGCTGCCGATCCTGTCGAAGATCATCGCACTTGGCACCAAGCGCCGGCCGAAGACGGCCCGCGCACTGATCCTCGCGCCGACGCGCGAACTCGCCGTGCAGATCGAGGAGATGATCAAGCTGCTTGCCAAGGGCGCGCATGTCTCGACAGCGCTGGTGCTTGGCGGCGTCTCGCGCTTCAGCCAGGTGAAGAAGGTTGCCCCTGGCGTCGACATCCTGATCGCAACCCCCGGCCGGTTGACAGACCTGGTGCGTGAGGGCGACCTCGTGCTTGCCGACACCAAATGGCTGGTGCTGGATGAAGGCGACCGCATGCTCGACATGGGCTTCATCAACGACGTCAAGCGCATCGCCAGGGCGACGGCGCCGGACCGTCAGACGGTGCTGTTCTCGGCGACTATGCCGGCCGAGATCGCCGAACTGGCGAAAGGCCTGCTGAAGAACCCGATCCGCGTCGAAGTCGCTCCTCACAGCACCGCGGCCGCCGAGATCGTGCAGGGTGTCGTCTTTGCCCGCACCAAGCAGAAGCGCCAGGTGCTGGCCAACATGCTTGCCGATGAGGCGATGAAGTCGGTCATCATCTTCTCGCGCACCAAGCATGGCGCCGACAGGGTGACCAAGGATCTCGATCGCGACGGCTTCAAGGCCGCCGTCATCCACGGCAACAAGTCGCAGAATGCCCGCCAGAAGGCGCTCAACGATTTCCGTGAGGGTTCGGTGCGCATTCTCGTGGCGACCGACATTGCGGCACGCGGCATCGACGTGCCCGGCATCAGCCATGTGGTGAATTTCGACCTGCCGGACGAGGCGGAGAGCTATGTCCACCGCATCGGCCGCACCGGCCGCAACGGCATGGACGGCATCGCCATCACACTCTGCGACCCGTCTGAAAACAGCAAGCTGCGCCAGGTCGAGCGCATCATCCGCACCAAGCTGCCGATCGTTGCCGACCATCTCGGCAGCCCCGATCCTCAGCGCAATCCCGCCGAGAAGAACGAGCGCAGCTTCGAACCGGCCAATGATCGCAACGACCACAATGGCCGCCGCGACGGCAGGCGGCCCGGCGGCGCCAACAACGGCTTCGGCAAGAAGCGGTTCGGCGACAAGCCGGCCTTTGCGGGCGAGCGCAAGCCGGAAGGCGCCAAGCCCTTCAAGGGCAATAACAAGCGCCGCTTCGGCGGCAAGCGGCCAGCAGCGCGGGCCGCATAATCTGACCGTGTTGCGGTCGGCCAAGCCTGGCTTGGTCATTCACGATTGAAA
>NZ_SUEG01000013.1:48365-58093 GCF_005063415.1 Mesorhizobium sp. | reverse complement strand
GATGCTCCGGTCGCCCTCTTGCTTGAGGCCTTTGGTTCACTTCACCACCGCCTCGACCCACACGACGATCCGCTGCGCGAGGAAAGCCGTGGTCGATGGCGACAGCGCGTCGCCGGCAGTGACGTGGCGCCCCAGCAACCTGCAAACACGATCCGTCGCCCCGTCACCGATCCTATTCGACCGGTGGCTTGCGGTCGAAATTCAGCGGCCGCGCATTCCAGCGGGTGACCGTGCTGATCACCCATCGGCAGAACGGCCTCGGCAGCATCCTGAGCAGCTTCAGCGTCCAACTCAGGCGGCGTGGGAAAGTGACTTCGAAGCCGCCGTATTCGATGCCTTGCGCGATGCGGCGCGAGGCCAGATTGACCGGCATCAAGCCCGGCATCGGCAGGAAGTTCTTTTCGGTCAGCCGCGTGTCGACAAAGCCCGGATTAATCACCTGGATGCGGACGTTCATCTTGTCGAAATCGTATTTCAGCGACTCGGCCAGGATATTGACTGCCGCCTTGGTGCCGCCATAGGCGGCGGTGGTGGGCCAGCCGAAATAGGCGGTAACCGAACCGATCAGCACGACATGGCCGCGCGAGCGCACGCGCATGCGTTCGATGACCGGCAGCAGGCCATTGATGATGCCGAAATAATTGACTTCGAAAGACCGACGGAAATTGCGCGCCACAAGATCCTCGCCCGGCGTTGCGATATAGCTTCCAGCGTTGAACACTGCCAACACGATCGGACCGAGATCTTTCTCGATCGCTGCAACCGTCTTCGCCATGCGTTTTTCGTCGGTCACGTCGCAAGGATAGGCTGCGACACGGCCCGCCATCTGCGCCGTTTCGACGATGAGCGTATCGATCGGATGGTCATCGGGCGCAGTCACCGCGACGACATAGCCCTGAGCGGCAAGATCCTTGGCCAGCGAACGGCCGATACCGCTGCTGCCGCCCGTAATCCAGGCGACGCCATGCTTCGGATTGGCCCGATAGAGTGTCATGCTGCGCCCCGCCGGCTCTTCTTAGCCTGTGCTCTAACGGTGAAGAAATCGAATGAAAAGAGTGCTTTTCGGTACATGGTCGAAATGAATACCGGCCGGGCGCTCCTGGCTGTAGGAATTGCAGTGTGCGAAATGCGACTGGACCAGGCAAATTCTTGCCTTGAAACCGAAGCTTCGGGTTTCTAGGGTTTCGCCGCACCCACAAAGGAATCTCCATGCCCCGTTCTGTGATCGACGTGATCGGCAACACGCCCCTGATCCGCCTCAACAAGGCCTCGGAAGCAACCGGCTGCGAGATCCTGGGCAAGGCCGAATTCATGAATCCTGGGCAGTCGGTCAAGGACCGCGCCGGCCTGTTTATCATCCGCGATGCGGAGCAGCGCGGGTTGCTGCGGCCCGGCGGCGTCATCGTCGAGGGGACGGCCGGAAATACCGGCATCGGATTGACACTGGTGGCCAAGGCGCTCGGCTATCGCACGGTGATCGTCATTCCCGACACCCAGAGCCAGGAGAAGAAGGATACGATCAAACTGCTCGGCGCCGAGCTGATCGAAGTGCCCGCCGTGCCCTACAAGAATCCGAACAACTACGTGAAGCTGTCGGGCCGGCTGGCCGAGCAGATGGCGAAGACCGAGCCGAATGGCGCGATCTGGGCCAATCAGTTCGACAATGTCGCCAACCGTGACGGCCATATCCGCACCACGGCCGAAGAAATCTGGAACCAGACTGACGGCAAGGTGGACGGTTTCGTGTCGGCGGTCGGTTCCGGCGGCACTCTGGCAGGCGTTGGCTTCGGGCTGAAGGCCAAAAACAGCCTGGTCAAGATCGCGCTGGCCGATCCGCTGGGGGCAGCGCTCTATTCCTTCTACACCAGCGGCGAGCTGAAATCCGAGGGCAGTTCGATCACCGAAGGCATCGGACAGGGGCGGATCACTGCCAATCTCCAAGGCTTTACGCCCGATTTTGCCTTCCAGATCCCCGACGAGGACGCACTGCCGATCGTATTCGACCTGATCCAGGAGGAGGGGCTTTGCGTTGGCGGTTCGACGGGCATCAACATTGCCGGCGCCATTCGCCTGGCGCGCGAGCTGGGTCCCGGCCACACCATCGTGACCATGCTTTGCGACTACGGCACGCGCTACCAGTCGAAGCTGTTCAATCCTGAATTCCTGCGCGAAAAGAAGCTGCCGGTGCCGGGCTGGATGGAGCAACGGACCACGATTTCGGTACCGTTCGAAAGGGTTGCATGATGGCGCACAAAACCGAAGCGCTGTTTCGTGACGACGCCTATCTGGGGACGGCCGACGCCACCGTCGTCGCAGTCAACGATCGCGGCGGCATCATTCTGGACCGGACGGTGTTTTACGCCACATCGGGCGGGCAGCCGGGCGACACCGGCAGCCTCGAACGCGCCGACGGCACCGGCATAGCGATTGCCGCTACGATCACCGGCGAAACCAAGGACGAGATCATCCATGTGCCGGCGCCGGAGCAGACAGTTCCAAAGGTGGGCGAGCGCATGAGGCTCGCCATCGCCTGGCCGCGGCGGCAGTTGCTGATGCGCATGCATTCTGCCTGCCACCTGCTTACCGTCGTCTGTCCGTTCCCAATCACCGGCGCCGCGGTTTCCGAGGACGACAGCCGTATCGATTTCGACATCCCGGACGCCGGCTTCACCAAGGAAGACGTGACGGCCAGACTGATGGAGCTGGTGCGAGCCGACCACCCGATCTTCACCCGGCTCATTTCCGACGAGGAACTGGCATCCAATCCGGGCCTGGTAAAATCCAAGAATGTGCGGCCCCCGGCTGGCACGGGAAAGATCCGATTGGTCTGCATCGGCGTGAACGCTTCGATCGACAGCCAGCCTTGCGGCGGCACCCACGTAAAGAGCACTAGCGAAATCGGCGAGATCCATATCGGCAAGATCGAGAAGAAGGGCCGCGAGAACCGGCGCTTCCGCATTCGCTTTGGTCCTATGCCGCCAGCCTGATATAGGACTGCGACAGGCGGGACAGGAGAGAAAAGATGGCCGACGACAGTCCTTTCACCATCGATGCCGATTGGTTGCAGAAGCGGCTCGGCGAACCGGGCCTGACGATTGTCGACGCGTCCTGGTATCTGCCGGCGCAAAAGCGTGACGCGCGCGCCGAGTATGACGCAGCGCATATTCCAGGCGCCCGCTTCCTCGACCAGGATGCGGTTTCGGACCCCGACGCGGCTCTGCCGCACACGCTGCCGTCGCCGCAGCATTTCGCGCAATATGTCGGCGCGATGGGTATTTCGGCCGATGACACGATTGTTGTCTATGACGGGCCAGGGTTCTTTTCTGCACCGCGCGCCTGGTGGTTATTTCGCGTCATGGGCGTGTTCCAGGTCTATATACTCGACGGCGGCTTCGACCGTTGGAAAGCCGCCGGACGGCCGGTGACGGCGGAGCCGACGAAGATCGCGCCTTGCGTGTTTTATGCCAACTTCGATGCCGCCCGCGTCGCCAGCCTTGCCGACATGCGCCGGACCGTCGAGACGGGGGAGAGCCAGATCGCCGACGCGCGCTCGCCTGGCCGTTTTGCCGGCACCGAGCCGGAGCCGCGCCCCGGCATCCGCTCCGGCCATATGCCGGGCGCGCATAACGTGCCGTTTTCGGCGCTTTCGGAAAACGGCGAATTGTTGCCGAAGGACAGGCTACGCAAAGTGATCGAAGGAGCCGGCATCGACCTGTCGAAGCCGGTCGTCACCTCCTGCGGGTCGGGCGTCACCGCGGCAGCCATCACGCTAGCTTTGGAGACGCTTGGCCATGCCGACAACAGGCTTTATGACGGTTCATGGACCGAATGGGGCGGGCTTTCCGACACGCCCGTCGTGACGGGCAAGGACTGACGGGGATGGAAGACGGATCGCTGGAAGACATCGACGTCACCGTGACGTTTCTCGAAATGCATGTGCCGCCTGCCTATTCGCCGCCGCTGCCGTACAACCGCCAGATCGCACTGCTCAAGACCAAAGACATTCCGCTGCATTTCTATCGCTATTTGATGGATCGGGTCGGCCGCAAATGGCACTGGGTCAATGTGTTGAGGCTGAGCGACGAGGAGCTTGCGGCGGGCATCCACCGCGAGGACCGCGACATCAGGGTGCTTTATCTGGATGGTGCGCCGGCCGGCTTCTTCGATCTTAAGCCGCATTTGCCGGAGGAAGTAGAACTCGCTTATTTCGGAATGATGGAGCACGCGACCGGGCAAGGCATCGGCCGCTGGTTCCTCGGTGCGGCAATCGCCGCGGCATGGTCGCACGGGCCAAGGCGGGTGACGGTGCAGACCTGCACCCTCGATCACCCAGCAGCACTGCCGCTCTATCAAAAACTCGGCTTTACGCCAGTGGCGCAAAAAAAGGAGGTCGTACATCCGATGTCTTTTGCCGAGCGGGCGGCCAGCGTCATGCGGCCTTGATTTTTTCAGGCCCGTTCATCCGAGCCTCAGCTTGTCTTGCAACGTCCCAGGGTCTGGATCAACACTCAAAGGCGGACCCGACTTGAATGAGCTTGGCTCTTTCCATATCGCTGTCGTCTAAAAACCGATGGTGATGGAGGATCGCACGATGGCAATACGCGTGGTAATGGCCGGCGCGACCGGCTGGGTCGGCAAGGCGCTGGTTCCGGCGATCGGAGCGCAAGGCGACATGGCGCTGGCCGGGGCTGTGTCACGCAGCGGCGCGGGGCAGGATTCCGGCCTGCTGGTTGCCATGCCGGCTAATGGTATCACCGTTTCGGCCTCGCTGGCCGAGGCGCTGGAGGCGCCGTCGGACGTGCTGGTCGACTTCACCAAGCCGCATGTCGTGAAAGACCATGTGCTGCTCGCCATCGACAAGGGACGGCACACGGTGATCGGCACGTCGGGACTGGGTGCTGCCGACTATGCCGACATCGACGCCGCGGCACGCGCCAACGGCGTTGGCGTCGTTGCCGCTGGCAACTTTTCCATCACCGCCACGCTGATGAAGCGGTTTGCACTTATGGCGGCAAAATACGTGCCGGATGTCGAGGTTATCGATTATGCCAGTGCAAAGAAGCCCGACGCGCCCTCCGGTACCGCACGGGAGCTTGCTGAGGCGCTGGCCGACATCCGCAAGGCCTCAACGGCAAAGCCGGTCTCGGAGGTCTCTGGCGTGCCGGCTACACGCGGGGGTGCGGTCGGCGCAGGCGAGGGGGTGCAAGTGCATGCGCTTCGGCTGCCGTCCTACATCCTGTCCTGCGAGGCGCTGTTCGGCCTGCCAGACGAGCGGCTGACCATCCGCCACGACGCCGGCCCGTCCGCGGCGCCTTACGTGGCCGGGACGTTGCTCGCCATCAGACGGGTACAGCAGATCAAAGGTCTGGTGCGTGGTCTCGACGCGCTGATGGACTGATCCATTTCGGCAAGAATCGGGTGGGAAGCTCTGTGTTGCGAGCATAATTTCCGGTCGACGACACCGGAGATTTCGCCATGACGCTAAAATTCAAAGCCTTGCCAACCGATGCGGTCCGCGCACTTCAGCGCGGCGGGCGGGATGCTTATGGCTTGAAGCCAGAGCGGCAGATTTCGGACGGCGACGGCGTGCCTTGCCGTCATTGCTTGAAGAATGTTGCTGCGGGAGAAGCCTATCTTGTTCTGGCCTATCGGCCTTTTCCGGAGCTGCAGCCTTATGCCGAAACCGGGCCGATCTTCCTTCATGCGGAGGAATGCGAACGCGCTGCCGAAGTGGAAGTGCTTCCCGAAATGCTCGAAAGCAGCGATTACATCGTGCGCGGTTATGGCAAGGACGACCGCATCGTCTACGGCAGCGGCGGCGTCATTCCGACCGACGCCATTGCCGCACGGGCAGAGACGTTGTTCGAACGCAACGACATCGCCTACGTCCACATCCGCTCGGCACGCAACAATTGCTATCAGTGCCGGATCGACCGCGCGTAACCGGCCAGGCTGCACCGGCTTGGGGCTGTCGTACTCCAGTCGCATACCGGCGGTAGTAAGAGACTGTCGATCGATTTGCCGACCGCGGATGAACCGGCGGGAATTTTCGACAACCGAGGAAGCGGGGCTTTGGCTCCGCTTTTTTGTTGTCCGGTTATTCCGCGCGCCCGACACTTTTCAGTTTTTCGACATAGAAAAAACCCGTCGGACGAATCCGACGGGCACTGGAGAGGCAGATTCGGACAGCTCAGGCCGCGAGAACGGCCTTCGGCTCGACCAGTTCGTAACCGAGCGCTTCGGCCACCGCGCGATTCGTGATCTTGCCCTTGTGGACGTTCAGCCCGTTGCGCAGATGGTGGTCGTCTACCAGCGCCTTGAGGCCCTTGTCGGCGAGCTGCAGGCCATAGTGCAGCGTCGCATTGTTGAGCGCGTGGGCCGAGGTGACCGGCACCGCACCCGGCATGTTGGCGACGCAATAGTGGATGACGCCGTCAACTTCATAGGTTGGCTCGGCATGGGTGGTGGCGTGCGAGGTCTCGAAGCAGCCGCCCTGGTCGATGGCGACGTCGACCAGCACGGCGCCTTTCTTCATGCCCGACAGCATTTCGCGCGTCACCAGCTTGGGCGCTGCTGCCCCCGGGATCAGCACGGCGCCGACGACGATGTCAGCCGAAAAACACTCTTCCTCCAGCGCCTCGACGGTCGAGTAGCGGGTGTGGACGCGGCCGCCAAAGATGTCATCGAGCTGACGCAGGCGCGGGATCGAGCGGTCAATGATGGTGACGTCGGCGCCAAGGCCGGCAGCCATCCGTGCGGCATGCAGGCCGACGACGCCGCCGCCGAGCACGGTGACCTTGCCGGGCAGCACGCCGGGCACGCCGCCAAGCAGCACGCCGCGGCCGCCATTGGCCTTTTGCAGCGCCGTGGCGCCCGCCTGGATCGACAGGCGGCCGGCAACTTCCGACATCGGTGCCAGCAGCGGCAGGCCGCCGCGCTCGTCGGTGACGGTCTCGTAAGCTATCGCGGTCACGCCGGAGGCCAGCAGGCCCTTGGTCTGCTCCGGATCCGGGGCAAGATGCAGATAGGTATAGAGGATCTGGCCGTCGCGGAGCTGAACCCATTCGTTGGGCTGCGGCTCCTTGACCTTCACGATCATGTCAGACTTGGCAAAAACGTCGGCGGCCGTTTTGGCGATCGTGGCCCCGGCGGCGCGATACGCGTTGTCATCGGCGCCGATGCCGGCGCCGGCGCCCGTCTCGATAAGCACTTCATGGCCATGCGCGACATATTCGCGGACCGAGCCGGGTGTCATGCCGACGCGGTATTCATGGTTCTTGATTTCCCGGGGGCAACCGACGCGCATCTTTTTTCTCCTGATCCGGCCCTTTTAGGGCTGTTCCCTGTCTAAAGATAGTGAACCACGAATCGTTCGGTAAATGTTTGCGAATGCGCTTGCCTGAGAGGCTACTCTTCGATAATCGTTGCGCAAAACATTGGAATTGTCGCAGGAACCCGCAAAAATGCCGCTCGACAGGATTGATATCGCCATTCTCGAGACATTGCAGAAGGACGGGCGGATACCCAATGCAGCGCTCGCCGAGAAGGTCGGCCTATCGCAGTCGGCCTGTTCGCGGCGGCTGGACAATCTGGAGAAATCCGGAACCATCCGCGGCTATCACGCCCGGCTTTCCAATGCTGCACTTGGGCACCAGATGACGGCGATCGTGCATATATCGCTGTCCGGGCAATTCGAGAAGACGTTGTCGGATTTCGAGGCAGCGATAAAGCGCTGCCCCAACGTCCTGTCCTGCCATTTGATGTCGGGCGAATATGATTACATCCTGCGCATAGCGGCAAAGGATCTCGTCGACTACGAACGTATCCACAAGGAGTGGCTGTCGGCAATGCCGCATGTGACGAAGATCAATTCGTCTTTTGCCTTGCGCGAAATCGTCGATCGCACGGCCGTGGGAATGAAGCCTGAGCTCGCCTAGGCCCCGAACTCGCCTAGGTGTTGAATGTCTCGGTCACCACACGGTCCATCGGAATGTCGTGCGGCTGCGGGTAGATGGTGGCGATCCGCTGCACTTCGTAGCCGACGCCGATGACCAGCGGTTTGAAGGGCATCGCCGCAAGCGTGCGATCGAAGAAGCCGCCGCCATAACCCAGGCGAAACTGCCCGGGATCGATGCCGACGATCGGCGAAATGACGATGTCGGGTAACACCGGATCGCCGTCAGCCGGTATCGGGATATTCCAGACGCCCTTCTCCAGCCGGTCTCCGTGGGTATAGGCGCGAAAGACAAGCGGCCGGTCTTTCTCCACGACGACGGGCAACGCCGTGCGCCCGCCCCGCGCGTTAACGGTTTCCATCCACGGGCGCAGGTCCGGCTCGCCGCGAAACGGCCAATAGAGGCTGACCATGCGGCCGGCGATGTCGCCGATCACCGCGTCGAGCCCTTCGGCAATGCGCTGCGACATGGCTGCGCGCGTGTCGGCTGAAACGGCAAGGCGGGATGCGATCAACCGCTCGCGCTCGGCCTTGCGCCAGCGCCTTACGTCGGTCCAGTCGGATAGCGGCGCTTGGAACTCCGGATCGAACTCGTGCATAAAACAAGGCGGCGAGGCGTATGGCGCTGAGCTTTCGTCTTCATTCCTAGCCATGCTTCACCTGCAAGATACTGTTCCAACCAAGCCGTATCTGGGACGTAAGCTATATCCGGGAATGAGCCTGCAGCATGCGTATTCACGACATCAAGAGACGACTCCCAGGCAGTTGCAGCGCAGGCATTGCTGCACTGCACAACGATACTTACATCAGCCTTGGCGAGAGGGATGAGTGAGATGAACACAGCCAACCATCACGTCGTCGTCGTAGGCGCCGGCTTCGGCGGCCTCGAGTTCACCCGCGCACTTGCCGGCGCGCCGGTGCGCATCACCATGATCGACAGGCGCAATCACCATCTGTTTCAGCCGCTGCTCTACCAGGTGGCGACGACGGCGCTGGCCACCTCCGAAGTGGCTTGGCCGATCCGCCATCTCCTGCGCAAGCGCAATGACGTAACGACGCTGCTCGCCACCGTGACCGGAATCGACCGCGACGGCAAGCGCGTGCTGCTGCAGGACGGCGGCACGGTCGCTTACGACACGCTGTTGCTGGCCACCGGCGCGCGGCACGCCTATTTCGGCCATGACGAATGGGAGCCGTTCGCCCCGGGCCTGAAGACGCTGGAGGACGCCACCACCATTCGACGCCGTATTCTTTTGGCTTTCGAGCAGGCCGAGCGGGAAACCGATCCCGCTAAGCGCCAGGCATTGCTGACGCTGGCGGTCGTCGGCGGCGGGCCGACCGGCGTGGAACTGGCCGGCACCATTGCCGAACTGGCGCATGACACGCTGCGCGGCGAGTTCCGCAACATCGACACGCGGCAGACGCGTGTGGTGCTGATTGAGGCCGGCGACCGCATCCTCTCGAATTTCGCTCCCGAACTCTCCGATTATGCAATGAAGGCGCTCGAACGGCTCGGCGTGACCGTCGAACTCGGCAGGGCGGTTACGCGCTGCGATGCCGAGGGTGTCGTCTTCGGCGACACCCATTTGCCTGCCAGGACAATTCTTTGGGCGGCGGGCGTCGCCGCTTCGCCGGCCGCCGAATGGCTCGGCACGGCAGCGGACCGCGCAGGCAGGGTGCTTGTCGAGCCCGACCTGAGTGTGCCGGGAAACCCGGAGATTTTCGTCATCGGTGACGCAGCGCACGTCCTGCGGCCGGATGGCCGGCTGGTGCC